>JAISNR010000195.1 GCA_031276135.1 Eubacteriales Family XIII. Incertae Sedis bacterium
CGCCGCGAATCTTGTAGGAGCCCGTCGCCTGCAGATTTTCGGGCTTGATATAGACGTTGCAGCCGCGTTCCTCGCTGAAAAAATCGCTGTAAATCAGCGAAGTGGGGCGAAGCACGCCCCTCAGCGTTTCCGCGGCCTTCAATATGTTCGCCCTGTGATCCTCTTTGAGAAAACGCTCCACATCTTCCTGTTTCATAGACACCTCTCCGTAAGCCGCAATCGATAAACCATTATTAGTTTAATTGCATATTCGGCAATAGTCAAGGTGTATGAAAATAAAAAACTTGGATAAAAGCTTATGAAAGCAATTATAGAATTTCCAGCGCCTCCTCCGTCACGCGCGCTTGCTCGATGTGAAAAGCCCTCAGCGCGGGCGGGTCGGACAGGGACAGGATCAGATAGCTGGCCTGCGGATCGCGGGCCAGGCGAATATCCTCCGGCGACGGGCGCGCGGGCGTATTCGGGTGGGAATGGAAGTTGCCGAGGGGCGTGAGGCCGCCGGCGCGCATGTCGCGGACGGCCGCAAGCTGTTCCTTCGGGTCGATGGAGAAATGCGAGGGGCTCTCGTCCAAATTGGAGAGCGGATACACGCGGTGCACGATTTTGAGCTCCCCGCAGAGCTCGCCCGCGATGAGGCCGCAGACCTCGTTGGGAAGCCCGCGCTCGGCGCATCGCAACATTTTGGCGTACTCCGCGGCGGGCAGGCGCACGGTCACGGCGCGACCTCGCAGACGGCGCCCGGATAGTCGAAGGGCGCGGTGATCGTCGGGTTGCTCCCGCAAACCCCGCAGGCTTCCCTGCGCGGCAGCCGTATCTTGCGAAACTCCTGCGCGAGCGCGTCGTAGGTCAGCAGGGCGCCCGTCAGGAGCTCGCCCGCGCCGGTGAAGTATTTGACCGCCTCCATCGCCTGCAGGCTCCCGATGACGCCGGCCATGGCGCCGACGACGCCGGCTTGGCTGCAGGTGGGGACCGCGTCGGGCGGGGGAGGCTCCTTGAAAGCGCAGCGATAGCAGGGACCCGCGCCCGGGACATAGGTCATCAGCTGCCCGCGAAAGCGGATGATGCCGGCGTGCGAGAAGGGCTTCTTTGCCAGAACGCAGGCGTCGTTTATGAGGAATTTCGCGGGAAAATTGTCCGTGCCGTCCAAAACAAAATCGTAGCCGGCGATCAGCGCGCCGATGTTGGCGGCGGACACAAAGCAGACGTGCGTTTCGACGCGCGTTTCGGGGTTGACGGCGCGCATGCTCTCTGCGGCGGACTCCGCCTTCTCCTTGCCCAGATCGTTCGTGCCGTGGATGATCTGCCTCTGCAGATTGGACAGGTCCACGCGGTCCGCGTCGGCGATGCCGATGCGTCCGACGCCCGCCGCCGCGAGATACAGGGCCGCCGGGGCGCCGAGGCCGCCCGCGCCGATGATCAGCACGCTCGCCGCCGACAGCTTCTTCTGTCCCTTGATGCCGATCTCCTTCAGGATGATGTGGCGGGAATATCGCTCCAGTTGCTCGTTCGAAAAACTCATTCGCCTCCACCTCCCATAAAATACAGGAATTCCACGCTGTCGCCTTCCTTGAGCGCGATCTCGTCAAAGGCCGCCGCTTCCACAAAGTCGTCGTTCAGGGCCACCGTCACGTACTCCGGCGTTTCCACATTCTCCTGCCTGATCAGCGCGGACAAGCGCAGACCCTCGGGGTAGTCCTTAAATTTTCCGCCCACGATAATTTTCATGCTTTCCTCCGGCGCAACCATTCGGTTGCTCCAATCATTATATTATTATATTAAGCAATCATTTTTAAAAATCACGTATTCTGCCGTTACGAGGGTGGCGGGCCGGTATCACTCGGAGGCGGGGTTACGGGCATACAAGCGGAAGGAGCGAAGCGAGTGAAGCGCCCGCACGAGCGGCAGCGACCCGTCCGGAGAGTGATACCGGCCCGCCGCCCGGTGAAACTGAATTGACTTGATCATCATATATCCCCATTCTTCCCTCGTGCCGCGCATTCCGCCTGTCGTCACGCCTCTTCAACCTTTCGCACGAACAGCGTATACGTGCCATCCTCGTTGTCCGCGAGCTTCAAGATCCTGTGCCCCTCCTCCTTCACGCTGCGGGGCACGTTCTGCACGGGTTCGCCGTCGTTCATGCGCAGGGCGAGCACGGCGCCCGCCTCCATCTCTTCCAAGGCCGCCTTCGCGCGCACGAAGGTGATGGGACAGACCGCGTCGGTGATGTCCAGGGCCGCGTCGGCCGCGGGCAAATTCTCATATTTCTCCATTGTAAGCCTCCGTCACCTTGTTTTCAAACAAGCTCCAGCCGCCGCGCTCGATGGCTGCGCGGAAACGCTCCCCCTCCCTCGCGTTCGCGTCGAAGAAGTCCAACGCCGCGTCCGTGACGCGAAAGAGCCTTTCCTTCTCGGCGAAGGCGGGCAGCACGGCGCGGCCCTTCGCGATCCTGTTGCCGAACATGCCGCCGAAGGAGAGCAGGTAGGCGCTTTCGCCCCGCCAAGCCCCCGTCGGGCAGGATTTCGCGCAACGCCCGCAATACGTGCAGCGCGCGGCGTCCAAGACGATTTCGCCGTCCCTCTCGGAGAGCGCGTTTTCGCGGCAGGCTTTCAGGCAGACGCCGCAGAGGGTGCAGTCCTCCTTGATCCAGCGGACGATGTACGCGCCCTTGACGCCCACGTCGTTTTCCTCCGCCTTCAGGCAGTTGTTTTGGCAGCCCGTGACGCCGAACTTGAACTTGTGCGGGAGCGATCTCCCGTAGTAGCGCGCCGAAATCTCCATGGCCAGCGCGCTCGTTTCGATGCAGCCGCTCGGGCAGACGGACGCGCCCTGACAGGCCGTGACCGTGCGCACGCGCGGGCCGCAGACGCCCGTGTCCACACCGCCCGCCCGCAATGCTTCTTGGACGGCATTCACATCCTCCAATCTGATGAACGGGATCTCCACGCCCTGCCTGGACGTCAGATGTACATAGCCCTTGCCGAACGCGCGCGCCACGCGCGCGACGGTTTCGATCTGCTCCGCCGTCAGATTGCCGCCCACAACCTTCAGGCGAAGCGAAAAGCGGTTCTTTTGCACCTGGCGCATAAAGCCGCCCCTCTTCAGCGCGGCATAATCCGCTTCCATCGCAACATTCCTCCTTTCAACATTCCGCTTGCGGCGTTTCCTCTCCGGCGGCGCCGGCCTCGGCGCGCGCAAGCGTGTAACGAAACAAAGCGCCCGGGTCGCCGGGTCTTATGGAAACGCCCAGCGCGCGCAACACGCCGGCTGCGGCGGCGGGAGAATCCGGCGGTCCCTCGAAGAGGACGCTGCCCTCCTCCAAAAGCGCGACGCGGTCCGCGAAGGAAAAAGCCTGCTGCAGATCGTGCAGGGCCGTGACGACGGTTTTGCCCGCCCGCCGCAGATCCGCGACGATCTCCAGCACATCCATCTGCGCCCGTATATCCAAGAATGCCGTGGGTTCGTCCAGCAGCAGAAGCTCCGTGTCCTGCGCCAGCAACATGGCCAGATAAACCCGTTGGCGCTGTCCGCCGGAGAGCTCTATTACATTTTCATCCAGAAATTCCTCCGTGCGCGTCACCGCCGCCGCATGTGCGATCTGCGCGCGATCCCGCGCGGTCAGGGCGCCCGCGAAGCGCAGGCGCGGGTAGCGCCCGTGCGCGATCAGCGTCCGCGCCGTCATGTCGGGCACGGGGCGCGTCTGCGGGAAATAGCCCACGATCCGCGCGCGCGCCCGGCGCGGAAGCGCGTACAGCGCCTGCCCGCCAAAGCTGACCGTGCCCGCGCGCGGCGGCAAAAGGCCCGCCATGACCCGCAGCAGCGTGGATTTTCCGCTGCCGTTCGCGCCCGCCAGCACCGTCAGCGCGCCCGGCTCGGGAGAAAAATCCACGCCTCTGAGCACGGCCTCCCTGCCGTAGCCCGCTTCGAGGCCCGCAATCCGCATCGCCGCGCGCCCGCTCACGAGAGGACGCGGCTCCGCTTCCCGCTCATGAGCAGGTACAGGAAAAAGGGCGCGCCCAAAAAGGAGAGCAGGATCCCCACGGGCGCCTCGTAAGGCGCAAAGAGCGTGCGTGCGAGCAGATCGCAGAGCAACACCAGGGCCGCACCCGCAAAAGCCGCGACGGCGATGAGCGGGAGCGTCTTGGCCGAAGCGTTCCGGCCGCGCAGCGCGCGCCGCACGATGTGGGGCACGATGAGGCCGACGAAGCCGATCATGCCGCATATGCTCACCGCGCCCGCGGCCAGCGCCGCGCCGCACAGCACGGCGGAGAGGCGCACGGCGCGCGCGGGCAGTCCGAGGGAGAACGCCACCTCGTCGCCGAGCCGCAGGATGTCGAGCCGGCCCGCCAACAGGACCGCGCCCGCGAAGCCCGCGCAGAGGCAGGGCAGGGCGAAAAACACGCTGTCCATCGCGGCGATGCCCGCAAAGCCGCCGATGGAAAACGCGGCGCGGTCCACGAGGATGTCGGGACGCCACGTGACGATCGCGTCGATGACGGCCGTCGAAAAGGCGGACAGCGCCACGCCGGCCAGCACGATCGTCAGCCGCGAGGCCCCCGCCCTGCGCGAGATGAGCATGACGAGGCAGGCGTTGCCCATCGCGCCCGGCAGCACGGCCGCGCTTCGGACTGCGGGAACGTGCGGGAAGAGCAGCGCGCCGAGCACGAACCAGAGGCCCGCGCCGGCGTTCACCCCGATCGTCGAAGGCCCGGCCAGCGGGTTTCCGAGCGCGTTTTGCAACAGCGCGCCCGAAACGGCCAGCGCTGCGCCGCAGAGCGCGCAGGCCAGCGTCCTGGGCCAGCGCAGCACGGACAAAAGCAGGCGCGACCGCGCGGGAAGCGCGCCGCCCGTCACCCAAGCAAGCACCTCCGCCGGCGGAATCCGGACGGCGCCGACGAAGAGGCTGCAGAGCATGAGCCCCGCCATCAGCGCGGCAACCGGCGCGGCGAGAAGCGGCGCGGGCGCGGCGTCAGCCGAAAATATCCGGATACAGGATTTTGCCGAGCGCTTCATAGGCGTCCCCCCAGCGACGATTGGGCTTAAAGTGAAACAGCTCCTTCGGCAGAACCGCAAAGCGGCCGCTCCGGACCGCCCGCAGGCTTCCCCACAGCGGGCCGGCCGTCAGGGTGCGCTCGAGCGCGGCCATGGCGGCGGCCTCGTCCGAGCCGAGCACGACGACGAATATATAGTCGGGATCCAGCGACAAGACGCTTTCCAAGCTCAATTCCTTGAAAACGGCATTCGCGGGATCGGCCGCGCCGACGGCGCCGAAAGCCTCCGCGATCGTGCAGACGACGTGGTCCGCCGCGATGGCCTTTACGTCCGTCGAGCTCGCGCGGAGCAACAGATAGCGCGGGGCGCGCTCCCGGGGCGCCCGCGCCAGCAGAGCCTCGATGCGCGCCCGCTGCGCGAGACCGTTCGCTTCATACAGGTCCGCGCGGCCCGTGAGCTCGGTGAACCGCTCAAGCGCGTCCAGATATTGGTCGAAGCTGTCCGCTTCCACCCGCAGAAAGGGTATGTCCGCCGCGCGCAGGGTTTCCGTGAGCCGCACGTGCGTGGGGATCGTCGGGCTCAGGAGGACAAGGTCGGGTTCTGCGGCCAGGATCAACTCTTCGTTGATGTGCACGGCGCCGCCCACGGTCAAAAGACCGTCCGTATCCCACGCAAGCGCCCGCTCGTCGATGTCCGAAGTCGTCGCGACGAGCGCGCCGCCCGCGCCGAGCCACAGATCCGCCAGCGAGGACGTGAGCGCGACGACGCGCTGCGGCCGGGCGGGGATCTCCGCAGGCGCGCTTCCGCTTCCCTGCGCGCCGCAGGCGTTCAGCGCGAGCAGAAGCGCCGCGAAGAGCGCGCACAGGGCCGCAAACGGCTTTGCTTTCATGCGTTCCTCCGGCGCGCGAGGGGCACGGGCGGCGCGTCTTGCAGGGCGGCCGAGGGCAGGATCGGCCCGCCCGCCGCGTCGCGGGCGCGCAGCGAGGAGGGCGAAAAGCCATAGACCCTGCGGAATTGGCCGGAGAAGTGCTCGCCGTCCCTGAACCCCAGCTCGTCGCCGATGTCGTAGATGCGCCGCCGCGTATTGCGAATCAGAAAGCAGGCGCGCATCATGCGCGCGGTCGTGATGTATTTTTGCAGATTGACGCCCGTTTTTGCCTTGTACATGCTGCTCAGGTAATGATAATTGAAGAAAAACGCCTCCGCGATGGCGTGCGAGTCGATCCCGGCGTCGATGCGGCTCAGCACGTAGTTGTTGATCTTGAAGATCGTGCAATCGTCCGGCTCCGGCAGCAAAACCCCGAGCATGCGAAACAGCGCCTCGATGTTTCGGACGCAGAGATCCGCGTTGTCCTGCGCCGAGCGCAGGGAACTCATCTCCAGAAAATCCTTCAGCCAAGGGAGATTGTGATAGACCGCGGAGATGACGTTGGCGTAAAAACCGGCCCCGTCCTTTTCCTTGCGGATCTCCGTGCGAAAGAGATCGACGCTCTCGGGCTTCCCGTGCAACAATCCGTGGATGACCGCGTTGCGCGGGAGCGCGTTGCTCTGCGGTTCGTCCGCCGCGAAGCCGCATTGCTCCGCGGCCCGCAGGACGACACGCTGCATCTCCTTCTCCGAAACGGGCTTCGTCAAATAGTCGAACAAGCGGTAGCGCATGGCCTTTTGCGCCACGGCGAAGCTGCCCCGCTTGGACAAAAAGACGACGCAGGCGGCGAGCCTGTCCGCATAGGCCGCTTTCAGGAGCTCTGGGCCGTCCACGCCGTCGGCCGAAACCTCCGTGATGAGCAGATCAAACCGGCCGAGCCGCAGCATCGTCAGCGCGGAAGCGTTGTCGCAGGCGACCGCCGGCGCGCAACGAAACAGCGTGCTCCAGCACAGCCAGCCGCAACAGCGTTCCAAAAATTCCCTGTCTGCATCCACAATCAACACGTTCACGGCATATCTCCGTTTTTCTTTTCCTCTTCGGGCCGCCGGCCCGAACCGCAAACCTCTTCGGGTCAAGGGGTACAATTGTTATTATACACGAGAGGTCCCCTTGGGTCTATCCGGTTTTATGCGTACCGACAAATCAGATCGCAAACTCCGGGCCTTTTTCCTCCTCATCCCCGAAAAAGTGAACGAGCACGCGCTGCTTGTACCACGCAAAGTCGGCGCTGCCTCTGTTTCGCGGATCCGCCAGCTCGATCTTGATGATGTCCTTGATCTTGCCCAGCCTGCTCGTCATGACGATCACCCGATCCGCGAGATACACTGCTTCTTCGATGTCATGCGCGGGCGTGACTTAATTCAATATATTTTTATTATAAATAATACTCCGGCTCGATCGTACTGTTTTCGAAAAAATGCAAGTATATTTCCCGTCGCACAGACATGAATTCCACGCTGTTGCGTTCGCGGGGACGCGGCAGACAAACCCTGATCGTTTTTTTCACGGCACCGGGCCGGTCGGACAGGATCACGATTGTGTCGCTGAGGAAGATCGCCTCGTCGATGTCATGCGTCACAAGAACCATGGTCGTGTTGTGTGAACGCCAAATGCGAATAATCTCGTTTTGCATCTGAATGCGCGTCAGCGCGTCAAGCGCTCCGAACGGCTCGTCCAACAGAAGGATTTCAGGGCGGTTGATCAGGGCGCGGGCTATGCTCACGCGCTGCTGCATACCGCCCGAAAGCTGTTTCGGAAGCGCGTCGGCGAAGTCCGCAAGGCCGACGAGCGCCAGATGGTCATCCACAAGCCGATCCTCCTCTTCGGATGCCTTGAATATGCCGAATCTTATGTTCTCACGCGCGCTCAGCCACGGAAACAGTCTCGGTTCCTGAAAGATCATGCCGATCTCGATCCGCGTCCCGCGAATCACCCGGCCGTGAAACAATATCTGCCCAAGACCGGCCGTTTCCAATCCTGCCATTATGCGCAACAACGTGCTCTTGCCGCAACCGCTCGCGCCGATGATGCTCAGAAATTCGCCGTGTGCGATATCGAGCGTGACATCGTCGAGCACGTCGAGCTTTTCATCCGACAAACGAAATGATTTGCTCACATGTCCGATCCGGAGAATCGGTTCGGAATGTGGAATCGCATTTTTCAACATATGTTTACACCCACCGCAACAATCGTTTTTCAAGGCGTTGCAAAACGATATCGATCAGTATGCCGACCGTGCCGATGATGAAAAGCCCCAGAAACATGACGGCCGGCTGTGAAAGCTCGCGCGCATAGGAGATCAGATATCCGACGCCGGCCGACGCACCGATCATTTCGGAGGCTACGATGCCGCGCCATGCCGTGCTGAAACCGAGCCGCAGACCGGTCAGAAGCGAGGGGACGGCGGACGGAAAGATGATCTTGCGCAGTACCGTCGCTTTGTCTTTCATCAAAATGCGCGCAACTTCGATATGCTTTGGATCCACGTTTCGGATCCCGCCCTCCGTGTTCAGGAGAACCGGCCAGATTGCGCCCATGGCAATCACGAGAATTTTCGACCATTCGTCTATCCCAAACCACAGGATGAACAACGGGAGCAGGCCGATCATCGGGATCGGCCTGAGCACGCCGAGCACGACCGCCGTCGCATATGCAAATTTCACGGATATCCCGCCGAGCGCGCCGATCAAAAGACCGCTGCCGGCCCCGATGGCGAACCCGGCAACGACGCGAACGAAGCTGGCCAGGAAATAATCCGCCAGACGCCCGCTCACGGTAAAGGCGACGAGGGCATCCAGAATGGTTTTGGGCGTCGGCACAATCGAAAGGTTCAGCACCCCGCGATCTCCGGCCAGTTGCCAGACGGCGAGAAGAATCACCGGCGAACCGATCAGGAGCAGATAATTGACGATCTGTTCCGCAATGCGGCTGTGCCGCAGGGATTCATCTTCGGCAAACGCGTCCCGCCTGTCCGGAAATTTGCTCATTGCAGCCCCGCCGCCTTCACGTATTCATCGGTTACGAGGTCCTCGGCATTCAGGTCCGTGCGCGTGATCAGTCCTTCGTCCATTGAAAATTGAATGGTTTCGTTCAGCGTGTCTATCAGCGATTGATCCACGCCTGTAATCCAATTCTTGCTTTGGTAAATTTTCTTCGTACCCTCGAGGTCATCGCTGCCCATGTATTCCGCCACGATTCGCACCGCCTCGTCCGGGTTTTCATCGATCCACTTGTTCGTCTTGTTGATTGTTTTCAAATAGCGCGCGACGATGTCCGGGTTCTGCTCCAGATATGCGCTGCGGCCATAGACCACGCAAAAGATGCGATCATAACCTTCCGCCGTGCTGACTTCAACGAATCCGTCCGACTGCAGTTGCGACAATATCGGTTCATCCACCGTGATCGCGTCGATCAGCCCTTCCCGCAGGGACGTGACGGCATCGCCAATGGGCAAATTTGTCATCTGTATGTCATCGGGCGTCAGACCTTGTGACGCGAGGAATTTCAGCAGCAATTTATGATGATTGGATCCCAATATGGTCGCGATCCGCTTCCCTTTTATGTCGGCCAGCGTTTCGATGCCGGAATCCGGGTGCGCGACCATGCTGTAGCCTTTCGGCAAATCCCAAAGATAAGAAATCACCTTGATGTCCACATTGTTCGCCCAAACCTGAACCGTTGGCAGATCGCCCATATTCGCCAAATCGAGCTGTCCCGCCGTCACCGCTTCGTTCTGCGCCGGCCCACTTGCGAATCGTGGCGTTTCCACCGTCACTTCATCGCCGAATTCCTCTTTAAAAAACCCTTTTTCCTGGGCGACAATGACCGGGAAGTAGTTGAGGTTGTGTCCGACGACGAGCTTCTTCGCCGTATTCAGAAGCGGTTCGTCCTTCGCGACAGTTCCCTCATCCGCCGGGGCGGCACCGTTGCCGGCGCAGGCGGAAAACAGCGCGGTGCCTGACGCGAGCAGGGCGATCAAAACCCAAAAACCGAAACGGCGGAGAACGGCGCTGCGCTCTTTTGCATATGCTTTTTTCATCTCAGTGCCTCCTTTGCAATTCTGTCCATGTGAATCTCGTATGGGTGCGCGATTTCCTCTTCCGCACGGCGCACGGCGAGCGTGTTTTCCCTTTCCCATTCGGGCGGGATGAGCCAGATCGCCGAAAGGTCCGCGTCAGGCCCGTAACGCTTTTGCACATCCTCGTATGCTTCCAAAAATGCGCCGCCAGCGGTCACAGCCCTGTAGGGCACACCCTTGATCAGATGGCTTTCGCCATCCCGCGCGACGGTCAGAACGGATACCCGCTTGGAGAACCAAAGGCTGTAGACGAGGTTTTTTTGGGTTTTCGACGTTTCGATCAGCTCATAGAAAGCGATGGTCCCGTCGGGGAGCAGCGTCAGCGTATCCTTCACCGCCACATGCGGCTCTCCTTCTTTTCCGACCGTGGCAATCAGCTTGACCGTTTCCGGCGACCGCAGAGCCGCCGCGGCTTTTTTCGTAAGAACGATGGCCATGTGCACTCCTTTCTTTCCATTTATATTCGATCGTGGTTGACATTCGGATGCATGCCGCATTTGCGATAACTGTCCATGTGGGAAGGGATGCCGTATTTCTGCATGATGTCGTAGAATCCTTTTGTCAATCTGACATAGTAGTCGAGCGACGGCGTCGTCCGGTTCCAAAAAATGGATCCTGGAACGACATGCCATACGTCGTGCTTAAGACCGACGCCGTGCGATGCCAAATCCTCAGCCTCCTCCAAGTCCACCCGCAAGGCTTCGTCCTCCGATTTAAAGCCGTTGGGTTCGGCCAGTTCAACGCCGCTTACAATCCCTGTGTTGACCTGTCCTTTGCCGAAGATCTCCACAGCGGCGTACAATCTGCGCTTCCATTCCCCATAGGGGATGCTCGCGGCTTTGCCGGGACATACCCACTCGTAAATTGCCTCGTGAAACACTTCCAAATCCGTCGTGTAGCAGGTGATGCCCGTTTCGTTGTACAACCGTTCGAGTTGTCTGCGCGTAAAAGCCGTGCTGTTTACCTGACTGGGAAATCTCCGCGTTTCAAATACCTCACCGAGCGCCTTCAACGCGTCGATGTAGCCGTTCAACTCATCTTCGAACGGCTCGCTTCCGCTGATGATGCTGCCGCCCGTCAGGATCACGCCAACAAAGCGCCCCTTCTCCTTCACGAGCTCCCGCATCGTTTCCCGCAGGTCGCCCAAATGGACGCGTTCTTCGTCCGTTCCTTTGAATTTGACGCCGCCGGCGCCGATGCCGCAGTATTTGCAGCCGTGACCCGGCTTGGTCCAAAAGTGACAATAATTGCTCATGGCTACCGAAAACCGTTGCGGACGGGCGTCCAACACCTCGCACATGGGTGTTCCTCGGCTCGTCGTTTTCTCAAAAAACTTCGGTTTTTCCCAGAAAAAGACCTCTTCGACGACGCGATCCTCATCGGTAAGCATGAGTTTCCCATCCACGACATCGACCGTATAAGGGTCGCGCGGCGTTTGCGTACTGGTTTCGGAAACGATAATGCTCGTTCCGTCCCGAAGCAGCAGTGAGGTGGGAACACCGCGGCCTTCGTAGACCGCGAAAGCCGACTTGGATATTTGATGAATGCTCGGATCGACGCGATCCAAGGCCGCATCCGTATAAAAAACACCTCGGCGCTGGACGTCGATCTGCGCGATGATGAAAGGAGATACCGTTTCATACTTTTTTGTGATCTCCGCAAAACTTTCCTCTTTTTTGCGCCAATTCGGATCTCTTTCGATTTTGCGCGGGTTTGTTTTGTCTGCCATGCTTCCTCCCGATTTTGTGGCGATAAGCCCATACCGATCCATAAACATATTTTACATATATGTTTTACTGCATTTAAATGATATCATATTTAAATCCGCCATACAATGGTTAAATTTCAGCAAAACCCCAGACTGTTTTCAGATTCGCGCGACTTTATCCCAAAAGAAGGCCGGTCGGATCTTTCGACCGAACAAATCCGCATTGCCCCGGCATCACAGGACCTGCGCGCCGAATCGCAAGGGGATGCAATGCGGAACCCGACCGATTATTTAAAAATATTTATATTTATGGATATTTTTTCTTGTATTTTTGTGCGGGCGGATGTATAATGAATACGCGTGAGGCGCATTGACATTTTGACGCGGCTTGCTATACTGATTTCTGTGGAGAAGTGCACACGGACGGACGCGCCCGCGCCGGCGGCGGGCCGCGAAGAAAGATTCGCGCAAGCGATGAGGATGAAGGTACCGAAAACACATGAATAACATGAATCCGACGGAAAACGCGCCGGCCGAGGCCGGCGGGGCCGGGCAGAGCCGCGCCGGCGCGATCTTGAAGAAATACTTCGGCTACGGCACGTTCCGCGAGGGGCAAGAGGAAGTCATTTCCAATATCCTTGCGGGCCGCGACGCGCTGGCGGTCATGCCGACCGGGGCCGGCAAATCCATCTGCTATCAGGTGCCCGCGCTGGCTTTCGACGGGCTCACCCTCGTGATTTCCCCGCTGATCTCGCTGATGAAGGATCAGGTTTCGGGCCTGCGCGAAGCCGGCGTCCGGGCCGCCTTCCTGAACAGTTCCCTGTCCGCCGGCGAATGCGGCGAGGTCCTGCGCCGCGCCGGGCAAAACGAATACAAACTGCTCTACGTCGCGCCCGAACGGCTGCTCACCGAGGAGTTCCGCGCGCTCGCGTCAAAGCTCCCCATATCGATGATCACCGTTGACGAGGCGCACTGCGTATCCCAGTGGGGACAGGATTTCCGCCCCGCCTACCTCGGCATCGGGGAATTCACGAAGGCCCTCGCGAAACGCCCGATCCTGAGCGCGTTCACGGCCACGGCCACGAGCAAGGTCAGGGACGACATCGTCGTCCTGCTGGGCCTTGCGGATCCCTACCTGATCACCACGGGCTTCGACCGCAAAAACCTCCGATTTGCCGTAAAAACGCCGCCGGACAAGATGCAGGCGCTCCTTGCCTATTTGCAGGACAACCGGGAAAAAAGCGGCATCGTCTACTGCGCGACGCGCAAGACGGTGGAGGAGGTCTGCGGCGCCCTGCGCGAGAGGGGCTATGCCGCCGCCGCGTATCACGCGGGCCTCGGCGAACGCGAGCGGCGCGAGAGCCAAGACGACTTCCTGTACGACCGCCGCACCGTCATGGTCGCGACGAACGCCTTCGGCATGGGCATAGACAAGTCAAATGTGGGCTTTGTCATCCATTTCAACATGCCCAAGAACATCGAAAGCTATTATCAAGAGGCCGGGAGGGCGGGGCGCGACGGCTCGCCCGCCGACTGCGTGCTGCTCTACAGCGGCCAAGACGTCCGCACCAATCAATTTTTGATCAGGAAGAGCATAGAAACAATCGAAGGCTTGCCGCCGGAGCAGCGCGAGACCTTGTTGCAAAAAGACGAAGAGTTGCTGAAGGCGATGACCTGGTACTGCCATTCCACGGACTGTCTGCGCGCCTACATACTGAAATATTTCGGCGAGGACGCTCCCGTCTACTGCGGCAATTGCGAAAACTGCAACACGCATTTCGAGAGCGCGGACGTCACGCTCGAAGCGAAGAAGATCCTCTCCTGCGTATACAGGCTGCGCGAGCGCAACCGCAGCTTCGGACGGGCGATGGTCGCGCAGATCCTGCGCGGCTCGAAAAACGAACGTATTTTACAACAGCGGCTCGATACCCTGTCCACCTACGGCATCATGGCGGAGCAGCCGCTGCGCCGCATACACGGCATCATCGATCATCTGATCCGCGAGGGCTATCTGCTCGTTTCGGGGGGCGAGTACCCCCTCCTGCAGCTCGCGCCCTCCTACACCGAGATCACGCGCGGCGAACGCGCCGTGGTCATGAAGCTGCCCAAGTACGAACCGCCGAAGGCGCGCGAAGGTGCGAAAGGCGGCGGCGATGCCGGGGGACAAAGCCCCGACGCGGCGCTGTTCCAAAGGTTGCGCGCACTCAGAAGCAGGTTCGCGGCGTCCGCGGAGGTCCCGGCCTTCGTGGTCTTTTCGGACGCCGCCCTGCGCGACATGTGCAGGCTGCTGCCGCAAAACATCGAGGCATTTCTGGAAGTGTCGGGCGTCGGCAAGCGCAAGGCGGAGCAGTACGGCGAGGCATTTACCGCCGAGATAAGGGAATATATGAAAGAAAGCCGCGACGCAACTGCGACCGGGGAAATCCGCAGTGCCGCCGCCAATCTTCGCGCCCTTTGAGAAAAACGACGCAAAATCCACCTGTCCGGTCGATTCACCGCTTTCGCCTATGGCATACGATCACGGTTTTGCGCTACCGCGCCCATTCGAAGCTGTCCGCTATGGCCTTGGCCGCGACCGTTATATCCGCCGCGTTCTTGTCGTGGAAATCCGTTTCCGTGATCAGGACGTACTTGTAGTCGCCGACGATGTAATACATCCGGTCCGTTCTGCCGACGTTTTCGTACTCGATGGTGAAGACGCAGAGCGCATAGCCTCTCGCCGTGGTCGTGCCGTCGCCGAAGAGGAAGCCGGCGTCGGGATCGTTCGACACCTGCTTCAGCAATTGCCGGTAGGTGGCGTCGCGGAAGGCCGGATGATCCTCCGCCGTGTAGCGATGCCGGCCGCTCTCGACGGAGATCATGCTGATCGCCGCACCGAAGCTCTGCCCTTTTTTCAGGTAACAGTACCTGTCGTTCTGCGAGAGCTCCGCCGATTCGGGCCAATCGGCCGCCGTGCTGTAGGTGCCGAAGGATTTCATATAGGAGATCGTGTTCTCTTCCGTATAGTCCTCGTTTGTCGCGATCAGGACGGACTTCGTCGCCGCGTCCCAGTGTACGCCGAAATGCAAGGACCTTCCCAAGTCCCGCAATTTGAAATAATTGTATCCGTCGATGTTGTACGCGTCCGGCGCGATGAGCACGCCGTTCAACTGCACCCGCATGTTTGCCGGCACAGGCGTTTTCACCTCGCCGTTTCCCGCGGTCAACTCCCCGCCCACAGCCGTATAGGGTGCGTCCGTCCTCAGCAGGACCATGCCGGCGTCCGCGTCCCAAAGCACCTCGAACTGCTTCCCACTGCCGTCGAGCGCGAAGGCCACGTCGCGCAGTTTGAAATAGTTGTTGCCGTTGATATTGTACGCGTCAAAGGATTTTGAAACACCGTCCACAAGGATATCCGCCGTCGTGGGGACAGCCGCATCGGCCGCGAAGGTTGCGGCGGGAAGTACAGAAAAAACAACGGGGATGGCTGCGAACAGGATGCATTTCACGCCGAATTTCATACTGCACCTCTAAAACCTCAAAGGCAAGCGATATCAACATCAGTATATACCGTTGCGCCTTCGCGCGCAAGTCCTTAAAAATTTTTCAAAATTATGTTGCAGTTCACGGTGCGGTCCTTTATAATGAATTAGGAAATAACAGCTTGCCGATAGCCATTTGCGCAGAAGTGTGGAGGTGTGTGTCATGACATTTGAAAAAATCAAGGAGATCATTATAGAACAGTTGCAGCTGGACGGTGTGACCATTACCATGGATACGCATCTCATGAAGGACCTGGAAGCCGATTCCTTGGACGCGGTGGAGATCATCATGGCGATTGAGGACGAGTTTGATATAGAAATCCCGGACGAGGAAGCCGAAAACTTTCAGAGTGTCGGCGACATTGCGCGCTATGTCGAGGAACAGATTCAGAAATAAAACCCGCAAGGTCCACACGGCGTTCGCTTGCAGGCAAATTGCATATATGCGCAACGACCCGGTTTCTGGCCGGGTTTTTCTGTTTTTGCGTAAGATCAGTTTGTTAAATTGTTAAATTTTCCGCTTGTGCCGGCATGCCGTCGATGGTATACTCTTGTTACGGATTGCCGTTTCGCCGAGGCGCGAAACGCCCGGCCGACGATCCGGAGGCCGGATTGCGAAGAATGCGGGAGTTGCAGATGAAGGAGCAAGCGCGGGTTTCAAACGCCGTCATAAAGAGATTGCCCAAATACAGACGCTATCTCGAGGAGTTGAAGGAAAAAGGCGTGGACAGGATATCGTCCGGCGAATTCAGCAAGTTGATCGGCTATACGGCCTCGCAGATTCGGCAGGACCTGAACAATTTCGGCGGTTTCGGACAGCAGGGCTACGGCTACAACGTCGAGAGCCTTCACAGGCAGATCGGCATCATCCTCGGCATCGATCGCGATTACGGCATCGTGATCGTGGGTTCGGGCAATCTGGGGCAAGCGATTGCGAATTACATGCGCAACTACGGGGCGGGCTTCTC
>JAISNR010000212.1 GCA_031276135.1 Eubacteriales Family XIII. Incertae Sedis bacterium
TTGAGCCGTATGTTTGACTTTGAGGGACTTGTGCTGTACGAGGCCGTTCGGCAGACGTTGGAACGGCGGGCGACGCCGCTTGCCGCCGCGCCCGCCGTTTTTTCGGAGGATTTCGCAAATTCAAAGGAGAAGCAGATTCAATGGCTGGCGTTCCAAAAGCGTATCAGGGTCGCCGCCGATGTTAGGCTGTATGAAGCCTTAGAACGCATACGCGCGTTTTTACAGCCGGTGTATTTTGCCGTTTTATCCGAAACCGAATGGATGAAGCGGTGGAACAGCGCAGACTCGCGGTGGGAATAATATCACCGCCCCTCGTCGCGCCCCATGTACCGCAGCTTGTATTCCGCGATGTCGATGCATATGTCGGTGCCGTTTTACACTTGGGGGTGCGGACAAAAACCTGGATTTTCCAAAGAATGGAAGGCAGGACATGCATTCCGAAGAAGAACGAAGGAAAGCAATCGAACTCTTCCTCAAGTATGCGAAGCCGCCGCCCGCGATTTGGAACGTGCTGTAAACGCTGTACGGCACGGCGGCGGTCGTGCCGAGCGCAATCAGGCTGTCCATGTTCGGGCTGCGCTGCAAGAGCGCCTTGAAGCCCACCGTGTAAAACCTGTATCCAAATCCAATAACAGGCAGAACGAGTACCGCGGTTCGACAAGCGCGTATCGCAGCGGAAAGCGCATTGGGTCAAGCCCCGCCGGAAACGGCAGTCGCGCGAAATCGATCATCGGCGCCATCGCGATGTACAGGAGCGGCGGGGAGAAGGCGGCGGAGACGATGAACTTCGTCCACAGGGTTTGGATTTCCTTGCGTTTGGCGAGCGCGTCCGCGTCCTCCGCCTTGGGTTTTGGCACTTCCGCGCCGTAGCCGAGCTTTGCGATCCTTGCGTTGTCAGTATAACGCGAAAATTTGTAGAAAGTGTGAAATTTCCTTCTTTTATCTTTATGCGACAAGGAAAAAATGCTATACTTGCGGTGACGAAGAAAAAGGAATTACTACTCCGCGATTCAAATCAAAACCACTCACACGCCGCGCCGGCTTTACCCGTTCGCTGCGCTCCCGGCATAAACAAAAATGGCGTGGTGGGTGAGCAGTAACAAAAAGGAGGCTGCCATGCAACGCGAAATCCCCCTCTGGGAAGGCCAAGCGCCCTTGTTCGACCCCGCCATCAAGTCGCCGCCCCCTGCGCTCAAGCCCTTCCCCTCGGGCGAGAAGGGGCGCGGCGCGGTGATCGTCTGTCCGGGCGGCGGGTACGCGCTGTGGGCCGAACGGGAGGGCGATCCCGCCGCCCGTTGGATCAATCGCTGCGGCGTCAACGCCTTCGTCCTCAAGTACCGGCTGCTCCCCTACAGGCATCCGTCCATGTTGCTCGACGCGCAGCGCGCCATCCGCCTCGTGCGGCACAGGGCCGCGGAATGGGACATCGACCCCGCGCGCGTCGGGATACTGGGCTTCTCCGCGGGCGGACATCTCGCCGCGCTGGCGGCCACGCGCGCGGATGCGGGCGATCCGAACGCGGCGGACGCGGCGGACCGGCTTTCGTCCCGCCCCGCTCTCCTCGCGTCCTGCTACGGCGTGAACAGCCTCGCGCACATCTCGCGGGAATTCATAAGGAATCTCTCCGGAAAGCGCGACCCGTCGCCGGAGGAACTCCGCGCCATGGACCCCGTCCAAAACGTCGGCGCGGACACGCCGCCCGCCTTTCTGTGGCATACCGCCCGCGACGGACTCGTTCCCGTGCAGAGCTCGCTCGATTTCGCCGGGGCCCTGACGGCGCACGGCATCGCTTACAGCCTGCACATCTTCCCGCACGGGGACCATGCGCTGGGCCTCGCCGCAGGTGTCCCGCTGACCGAAGGCTGGCCGGAACTGCTGAACCGATTCTTGCTCGATTTCGGGTTTTGACGCGAAAGCGAGATTCACGCCGCGCCGAAAGGCGCAATCTTTTCCTGCCGTCGGTCAACCGGCAGATTTTTTGCAAGGAGGTCACGCCATGATCGAAACATTCTTCAGAGCAAAACGCATTCGCAGGCTGTCGCTGTTGTCGGCAATCGTCCTGTTGGCGCTGCAAAGCGCGGGATCGGCTTTCGCGGCGGCGCCCTACGATATCCAAAAGGGTTTGGAGATCGGCGGCGTCAAGATCAACTGCGTTCGGATTGACATGAACAATCCGGCAGTCCGGCCCGTTCAGATCTCCGCGAACGGCAACTTGGTATCCACCGCCTCCGTAGCGGAGATGGCCAATGCGGCCGGTGCATTCGCCGCGATCAACGGCACGTATTTTGAAGCCTACAACGGTGTGCCCGTTCCTTGGGGTACGTTGATTCGGGACGGAAAACTGTTGCACATCAGCAACGGCGGCGCTGTGGTCGGGTTCACGGACGAGGGTCGCCTTCTGATTGACCGCCTTCGATTCGACTTCCTCGGCTACGTGAACGGAGCGGAACGGTCGATTCCCTGGCGCATCAATCATCCGAGCGAAGAGCCGGACGCCATCACCCTGTTCACGCCGGAATACGGCGCCGCAGTGCCCGTGGCGCCGGGGGCAAGAGTCGTTCTGGTCAGCGGCGGCATCGTCACCCAAATAAGCACCGGCGACTTTTGGACGCCCGGCGACGGTTTTGCCCTGCTCTACGGTCCCGCTGTGGCTTATTTGGCGGATGAGCGTTTCAAGATCGGCGATTCGGTATACTATACCTCGCGGATCAGCACCACCTTTACCGACGCGAACGATTGGAACTCCGTCAAGGTGGCGGTCGGTGCCGGCCCCAGCCTGATCATCAACGGACAGATCACCGCAGACGGCGCCGCAGAGGGTTTTACCGAAGCGAAGATCAATACAAACCGCTCGGCGCGCTCCTTTATCGGCGCGGGGGAGGACGGCCGGGTCGTCATCGGCACGATGGCCGCAGCCACCCTGTCGGAAGCGGCGGCGGCCTGCCGGGAGATGGGTCTGATCAACGCGATGTGCCTCGACGGAGGGGGTTCCGTCGGCCTGACTTTCGAGGGCAAGGCGATTGCCGCAGGCCGCAATGTGAACAACATCCTGGCGTTTACGGCGGACGCCTCCGCGACGGCTTCTTCCCCCGCAGACGGTGCCGGCACGGTCAATGCCTCGGCCAACGGACAAAAGATATCCGTAAACGGCGCGGAGTCCGTCATTGTTCAAGCATATAACATAAATGGAAATAACTATTTTAAGCTGCGGGATGTCGCCTTCATCCTGAAGGACACCGCTCGCGCGTTCGGCGTGAGCTGGGACGAAGCGACGGCGACCATCGGCATTCGAAGCGGAGAGGCATACCTGCCGGACGGCAGCGAACTCGATGCCCGGAACGCCGACGGAAACCGCGCCGTTCGCCCCGGCACGGCGCAGCTTCTGATCGACGGCGAGGCGAAAACCTTCAACGCCTGCAACATCGATGGGTATAACTATTTCAAGTTAAGGGATTTTGAGGTACTCGGCCTGACGGTCGAATGGAACGAGGCGGCCAAGGTCATCCTTTTGGGAACGGACTGAGCACGGACGAGAAGGATGCGGGACGGTGATTGTCCGTTCGGGCAAGGGTTCCTTAACTTTGCGGTTTTGCAATGATGCGCACTTGTTCCGGTTTCGTCGGTGCGGCGCTGTGATTGTTGTATGTGGCCCATGTCGGTTCATAGTCCGCATCGGCCTGATTGCCCCACAACATCCAATTTCATGGTTGGATAACGATTCAATCGCTTGTGTTCCGGCGCCATCTTGCCCGTCCTGTTTTGGAATTGCCATGGAGGATCCGCCAAAACGGTTTTGAATTTCTTTTCGCCGCAGAACGCCAAAAGTCCGTGTTCATTATGATAATTCGCATTCATTGCCGACATGATTTTTCTCCCAATCCGCAATTGCCCTTGGCGTTATTCCAACCACAAAGATCGGACAACCGCCGTGTCGCCGCGCCTGTATTCGAGGAAGCAGCTTTCCCGGCCAAGTGGTGCTTGCTCCGTACTTCTTCAACAGATGACGGATTCCGCGTATGCAACTTGATCAACAGATCACCTGTGATCTTGACTTCTTTCCATCCGTGCGGGCGCATGATTTCAGAAAATTTCTTTGGAATCTTTGATTCGTTACCGCCCAATTTCGTGATATCCTCAACTTTGAAGAACAGGCACGCACCCATATTGGGTAATTTTTATATTAATAAAAAATATTTACTCCCATGAAAAATCGCAGGATCGGATCGGCTTATGTCAACTCCCCGTACAAGCTGAACGTGCGCGCGCCCGTGATGCGCACGGGCAGCATGCGGCCCGCGCACTCCGCCGGCGCGCGGAAGTGCACGAGTTTGCCCGAATCCGTCCGGCCCGTCATCATGGCCGGATTTGTTTTGCTCGGTCCCTCCGCCAGCACGATCTCCGCCCTGCCGATGCAGGCGCGGTTCTTCTCCGCCGTGATCGCGTTCAGGCGTTCGACCATGCGGTCGAAGCGTCTGTGCTTGACGTCCTCCGGGACCTCGTCCGCATAGGCGGCGGCGGGCGTGCCTTTCCGCTTCGAATACAGAAAGGTGAAAGCCGAATCGAAGCGGACCCGCTCTATGAGGTCCATCGTTTCCTCAAAATCCGCCTGCGTTTCCCCCGGAAAGCCCACGATGAAATCGGTCGTGATCGCGATGTCCGGGGATGTTGCGCGCAGCCTTTCGATCAGCTCCAGATACGCCTCTTTCGTGTAGCGCCGGTTCATGCGCGCGAGCACGCGCGAGCTGCCGGACTGCACCGGCAGGTGGATCGCCCCGCACAGCTTCCCGCAGTCCCTGTAGGCGTCGATGAGGCGCTGCGAGAGGTCCTTGGGGTGCGAGGTCATGAAGCGGATGCGCTCGATGCCTTCGATTGCGTTCAGCCTGCCGATCAGTCCCGGAAAATCGAGCTTGCCGCCTTCCGCGCCGCAGCAGCCTTCGGCCAAACCGCCGTTTTCGGCACCCGCAGAGCCCTCGTCGCGCCCGCGATAGGAATTCACATTCTGTCCGAGCAGCAGGATCTCCTTCACGCCGTCCGCCGCGAGCGCGCGCACCTCGCGTTCGACCGCGGCGGGCCGTCTGCTGCGCTCGCGCCCGCGCGTGTACGGGACGATGCAGTAGGTGCAATGGTTGTCGCAGCCGTACATGACGTTCACATAGGCTTTGAACGGGGATTTTCGCTTGGACGGCAGGCCCTCGACGATCTCTCCGCCTTCGTCGCGGATCAGGACGGCCTTGGCCTTTTCGAGCGCCGCGCTCTGCAAGAGCCCCGGGAATTCGTGCAGGTTGTGCGTACCGAATACGATATCGACCCAAGGGTAGCGTTCCTTGATCGCATCGACGATGTGCTGCTGCTGCATCATGCAACCGCAGACCGCCGTGACGGTGTCCGGCCGCGCTTCTTTGATCTTTTTGATCCGGCCGAGCATCCCGAAGAAGCGGTTGTCGGCGTTTTCGCGAACGCTGCACGTGTTGACGACGATGATGTCGGCTTCCTCCCGCGACGCGGCGGGCGCGCAGCCCAGATCGCAGAGCAGCCCCGCGATGGTTTCGGAATCGCGTTCGTTCATCTGGCAGCCCATCGTTTCCGTCAGATAGGCGGGCGGACGCCCGTGCGCCTCGCGGTATGCGTTCAGATATTCTTTCCATTGGTTTGTCATGGTGTCATTGTATCACAGAACCGACGCGAACCGCAACGGGGAGCGTTGACACCGTCCCACAGCCTGAAAGCATTGCGGCAAACGGTTCAAAAATGATATAATCGAAACATGGGGCAGACGAATTTTGGCCCGGATTCAACCGACCGAACGGCAAACAGAAAAACAATCGGAGGGGATTCAATTGAACATGGACTTGCTCAACACGTATATCTTTCAAAATCCGTTTGTCGGCATAACGGTCACAGACGGAAACGGCATCTGCCTGACGGTGAATGATGCCCAAACGCGCATCACCGGCATTCCCAAAGAAAAGATCATCGGCAAGGATTTGAAAAAAACCGTCAAGGATCAGATGCTTTCCATATCCAGCACCATCGAAGCGCTCAAAACCAAACAGGAGGTGAATTTGCATCAGGTTTCGGCCTACGGGCGCGCTTACGATGTAAAGGGCCTGCCGATCTTCGACGATGCGGGGCGGCTCGTGTATACGATCAGCTATATTGTGGAAGTCACGGAATTGGAACGCTTTCAAAGCTATGTCAGAGAGCGGGAGATGGATCGCGAAAACATGCGCGATCAGGTTCCCGTCATCCTGGCGGGCGCCCGCAGCAAAGAGGGCATCGTCTACAACAGCGCCGCGATGCGCGACATCATCAATCTCGCGGTGAAGGTGTCCGAAAGCGACGCGACGGTGCTCATCACGGGATCGTCCGGCACGGGCAAAGAATTGGTCGCGAGCCTCATCCACAAGTGCGGCGATCGCGCCGACAAACCGTTCATCAAGTTGAATTGCGCGGCGATCCCCGAGAATCTTTTGGAAAGCGAATTGTTCGGTTATGCCGCGGGCGCGTTCACGGGCGGGGACAGAAAGGGGCGCAGGGGGATATTCGAAGCCGCGAACGGCGGCTCTCTGCTTTTGGATGAAATAGGCGAAATGCCCATGTCTTTGCAGGCAAAACTGCTTCGCGTATTGCAGGACAGCGAGGTCACGCGCATCAGCAGCGAAACGCCCATTCACGTCGATGTCCGCATCATCGCTTCGACCAACGCGCCGTTGCAGGAGTTGCTGACGGAAAAGCGCTTCCGAAAGGATCTTTACTACCGGCTCAATGTCATCCATATAGACATCCCCGATCTGCAGAAGCGCCGTGACGACATTCCCGTACTCATCGCCTACTTCATCGACAAATTCAACAAAAAATACAACACCGCCAAGATCATACGCCGCGATGTCGTCAATTTTCTCGCCTCTGCGGAGTATCCCGGAAACGTCAGGGAACTAAGGAACGTCATGGAACGCCTGGTTTTGCAGAGCGGTGAGGGTGAAATCCGGTTGAGCGACGCGTTTACGGTTTTGAACGGCATGAATCTTCGCGAGAGCTGCATGTCGCCCCTGACCGTCGAGGCGCTGGAAAACAAATCGCTGAAAAAGATCATGGATGATTATGAACGGCAGATATTGAACCGATTCATGGAGATGTACAAGCGATCGGACGAGGCGGCGAAAAGATTGGAGATCGACAGGAGTACACTGTTGCGAAAATTGAAAAAGCACAATCTGTGATCGGCAGAGCGTTCACCGGGACGGGCAAAAATTGCGAGGCATTCCGTTATTTACAGAATATTTGCAATTATGCGAAATGTGCAGATTTGCACAACAACCAAAATCCGTTGCAAAACCGCAATTCCGGACATCAGTATTCCGTTTTTGCGCACGATTGCACAAAAGCGACTTGCGGGTGAGTCGTTTGCGGCAACGGCAAAACCGCGCAAAACGGAGCGACACGGCTGAATTTGGCGCTTGCGCGGCCAACCGGCGGCATGGCACGATATTTGCGTATGTAAAAGCCGTGACGGAGAGGGTTGCCGGCGGCCTTTTCCGCGAGTGACCGTATTTTATACGGGCGGTTGGATTGAGAGGAGGTTGTTTATGGCAGCTTTGGCATCATGTAAGTTTCCCTTTGTTGACCGGTGGAAAGCGGCGGCGGACAAAAACGGCGTGTTGGGATTCGTGGATTCCGTGTTGTCCGGCTATGGGCAGATTGCGTTCAACGACAACCCGCTGTCGGGTTTGTTGTTCTTGGCGGGTTGTTTTGCCGGTTCGGTGCAAAACGGCGTGAGCAGCCTGATTTGTGCCCTGACCGCGACCGCCATGGCGTATCTGCTCCTCGTGCCGACCATAGCGCTGCGTTTGGGACTTTACACGTTCAACGCCGCTTTGGCGGGCATGGGCATCGGTTTGTTCATCTTCCCCGGTCAAGACGTCACGGCCGGGCTTGTGTTTTTCTCTGTGGTGGGCGGTGTGCTGTGCGTATTTTTGACCGCCGCGTTTTCCGGGTTTTTGTCCAAATGGAATGTACCGTCTTTGGCCTTGCCCTATTGTACGGTATTGTTTATCCTCGTACCCGCGTCCCTGTTGATTCCGGTCATTGAACCGACGACGTCGGTAATCCCGTATCTCAACGAACCGGCGCTCGGCGCGTCGCAGGTTTGGACGCTTCCGGACTTTCTGACGGCTTTCATGAACAACTTCTCGGAAGTCCTTTGGCAGGCGACGCCCTTGTCGGGCGCGTTCTTCCTCGCGGGCGTCGTCGTGGCGTCCCGGGTGGATTTTGTCATGGTTCTCATCGGTTCCGCGCTTGCGTCGGGTTTTGCCATCGTGCTGGGATTGCCGCAGGCTTCCAACATGATCGGCATCTACGGCTACAACGCGGTATTGCTTTTGCTCGTCCTGTTCGGCAGAGGCTATGCCATGAGCGTGCGGAATTTCCTGTTTTCCGTCGTGATGGCACTGGTATCGGTCGTGATCACCGTTTGGCTCTCGGCTGTGTTCGCCCCCTTGGGCGCACCCGTCGCGGCCTTCCCGTATGTGCTGCTGGGCATCCTGGCGCTGCTCGGCAAGAACGGGCTTGCGGGCCTGAAATGGGTGGATCCCCTCAAATGGGGCGTACCCGAAACCATCGCAAAGGCATTGAAGGAGGAAATGTAAATGTATCAGGAAAAGGAAAGAATATACGGCACGGAGATGTCGGTGAAGGTCGCCTCGGTTCAAATGAACTGCGAGATGGGCGAGAAGGAAAAGAACGTCCAAAAAACCATAGACAAAATATCGGAAGCCGCGTCGAACGGAGCGAAGCTGATCGTGTTGCCGGAGATGATTACGACCGGGTACATCTTCAACACGAGGGATGAAGTCGCCGGGATGGCGGAGCGGATTCCCGACGGCGGCACGGTGAAGAAATGGGAAGCGGTCGCGAAGGACAAGGACGTATACATCATCGCGGGCATCCTGGAAGAGGACGGCGGCAATTTCTACAATTCGGCGGTACTGGTCGGCCCGGACGGATTCATAGGCAAGTTCCGGAAGATGCATCTCTGGGACGACGACAAGGTATGGTTTGAGCCCGGCGATCTGGGCATCCCGGTATTTCATACGCCCATAGGCAGGATCGCCATCCTCATCTGTTACGACATGTGGTTCGGTGAGATGTGGCGGATCGCCGCCATGAAAGGCGCGGACATCGTTTGCGTACCCACCAACTGGCTCAAAATCGAAGGGCTGCCGGAGGACATCCAGACCATGGCGCCCTACATGGCCATGGTCGCCGCGAACACGAATTGCATGTTCGTCGCCTGCGCGGACAGGGTCGGCCAAGAGCGGGGAATCATCTTCCCGGGCCGCAGCCTGATCGTGGGACCCGGAGGCATCCCGTCGGCGGGGCCGGCGAGCACCGTGAACGAGGAGATCCTGTATCATACCTGCAATATGTCGGATGCGCGCAAATACAATTGGACGACGCACAATGTGCTGTTCCGGGACAGGCGAACCGATTACTATGATACAATGCTGGGTTCGGACGAGAAAAAACATCCATTCTAAAAGGTAAGCATACAATGAAAGCGAAAACGATATTTTACAACGGACCGGTGTTGACCGTGGACGGCGACGACCGAGTCTGCGAAGCCGCCGCCGTCGCCGGCGACAGGATCGTCGCGGTGGGAAGCGCGGAGGCGGTCAAGGCTCTCGCCGATGAGGACACAAGGCTCATAGACCTGCGGGGAAGGAGCTTGATTCCCGGCATCATAGACGCGCACGAACACACCGCGATCAGGGGTTTGAACGCGCTCAGCGTCGATTGCCGTCCCTCTTCGGTGCGTTCGATCGAGGAAATCAAGGAAAAGATTCGCGAAGCCGCCGCGAACACGCCGAAGGGACAATGGATTCGGGGCTGGGGCTACAACGATACGGCCCTCGCCGAAAAACGGCATCCCAACAGATGGGATTTGGACGAAGCGGCGCCCGACCATCCCGTGATCCTGACGCGCGTATGCGCCCACATCTCCGCGCACAACAGCAGAAGCCTGGCGGCGGCCGGCGTGGCGGAGGACGCCGCGGCCCCGCAGGGGGGCGCGTTTGAGCGCATAGACGGAAAGCTGTCGGGCGTCATGTTTGAAAACGCGCATATGTTCATGATGCGCATGTCCTCGCCGAGCGAGAAGGAACTCATCGACGCGATGCTCGCGGTGGATGCTATGCTCGTCGCGGAGGGCATCACAACGGTTCACGATTCCGGCGGCTACGGCGCGGTGCAGATGCGCGCCATGCAGGAAGCGGCGCGATCGGGGAGGCTTTCGGCGCGCTACCGCGCGATGGTGTTCTCATTCGTGGACAACGTCGGGCTTGTGAACGATTATCTGCGCACGGGCATATGCACGGGGCTCGGCGACGACAGCTTCAGGCTCGGCCCGATCAAACTCATGATCGACGGCAGCAGCAGCGGCCCCACGGCCGCGACGCGCGCGCCCTACGCGAGCAACGCCGAGAGCCGCGGCATCATGTCCATGGAGCAGGACTGCATAGACGACATCGTCCTGCGGGCGCACAGGGGCGGTTGGCAGGTCACATGCCACGCCGTGGGCGACAGGGCGATCGACGCGATACTCACCGCCATGGAGCGGGCAAACGCGGCCTGTCCGAGGACGGATCACCGGCATCGGATCGAGCATTGCGCCATGATGGACGAGGGCCTTATGAAAAGGGTGGCGGCCCTGGGCGTCGTGCCCGTGCCGCAACCCGTGTTCCTCTATGAGTTCGGCGACGGTTATGTCAAAAACTACGGCGAGGAACGCGGCGCCGGCATGTTCCCCTGCGCGTCCTTCCTGCGAAACGGCATCGTCGCGGCGGGCAGCAGCGATTGCCCCATCACCTGGTCCGATCCCTTCCTCAACATGCACACGGCGGTCAACAGGCGGACGCAGACGGGTGCGCTGCGCAACGAAAACGAGTGCATCTCCGTGCCGGCCGCCCTGCGGATGTTCACGCGAAACGGCGCCTATGCGGCCTTTGAGGAGGGGATAAAGGGCAGCATAGAACCGGGCAAGCTGGCCGATCTGGTCGTGCTGTCGACCGACCTCCTCGGCGCGCCCAAGGAATCGATCAAGGACATTCGCGCCGATCTGACGATGATAGGCGGAAAGATCGTCTACACGCGCGCGGAAGCATA
>JAISNR010000163.1 GCA_031276135.1 Eubacteriales Family XIII. Incertae Sedis bacterium
TTGCAGCCCGGCGAATCCGCGAGCTTGCCCGACTCCCGCACGGGCGGATTGAGGCCGATGCCGCGCGCGTCGGTCATGGCCAGCTCGACCTGCGTTTCCGGCCGCGCGGGTCCGAGGACGCGCAAGCCCTTCAGGACGCCCTTGGGTCCCTCCAAATCCACCTTCTCCTCGCAGGCAAACTGCCCGGGCTGCCGCAGATCCTTCGTCGGCGTCAGCTTGTGCCCCGCGCCGAACAGCGCCTCCACGTGCGCGGCACTCAGATGCAAGTGCTTGTTGGAAAGACCTGTGGTTACTTTGTAATTGCTCATGTTTCTCGCTCCTCCTCGTTCGAGTGGTTTTGATTTTATGGTTAGGCTTCCTCCACCGAGGTGATATACGGCAGATTGCGGTAACGCTGGTTCACATCGAGCCCGTAGCCCACGATGAACATGTCCTCCACGGTGAAACCCACGTAATCGGCGCGGATGGCCACGCGGCGTCCTGTGGGCTTGTCGAGCAACGCGCATATGCGCAGAGCTTTCGGCTCCCTGTGAAGCAGGACCTCCCGCAGGTAGTTCAAGGTGGTCCCCGAATCCACGATGTCCTCGACGAGAAGGATGTTCTTCCCCTCTATGGCGCTGTCCAAATCCTTGAGGATGCGGACGACGCCCGAACTCTGCGTGGAGGCGCCGTAGCTGGAAACGGCCATGAAATCCAAGCGCACGGGCAGCGAAATGTTCTTGACCACATCGCTCATCCACAGCACGGCGCCCTTCAGGATGCCGACGGCCAGAATTTCCTCACCCGCGAAATCCTCCGATATCCTGCGGCCGATCTCCGCGGCCCGCCCGCGGATCTCCTCCTCGGTGATCAAAACCCTGCCGAGCCTGTATCGCTTCTCGTTCCTTGCCATCATCTTTCGTCCTCAACCTTGAAATCCGCCCCGTCTATGATGCGCTTCCCCTTGTACCGCACGGCCGGGTCCACCGTCTTTTCCCCCATCCAATAAGTATCCAGCGTATCTCTTAAATGCCATATAATCCATATCCAGACGATCAGATCGTCCACCCAGGCGATGGGAAAGAGCACGGCGGGAATGATGTCGAAGGGCAGGAACAGATAGACGATGCCCGCCACGACCAGCAGCTTCTTTCGTTTGGGCACGGTCTTGTCCGCCATCATAAAGCGTATGGCATTGATTCGCTTTCCTATAATTCTCCAAGAAAAGAAGTTCATGCTTCGCCTGCCTTTCTTTTCGCGCGCCGCCTTTTCAGGGCCGACGGGTCGGCAATACCCGGAGCGGGGTTGCGGGCATACGAGCGGAACGAACGAAGTGAGTGTAGCGCCCGCACGAGCGTCAGCGATCCGCAGGAGGGTATTTCCGACCCAAGCGGCCCGGCGAAAGTTGTCTCTCAGGCGTCATTCCGCCGCGCCGGATTCGCTTTCCGGCGGATACAGCACATCCTCCATCGCCGCAAGCAGTTCCTCCACGCCCGTCCGCTTCAGCGTCGAAACGGGAATCACCCGTTCCTCCCGCGAGAGCTCCAGCGTTTCGCGTATGAGCAAGAGCTGCGCGCCCACCGCGCTGCGCGAGATCTTGTCGGCCTTCGTCGCGACGATCAGGGTGTTCAGACCGTGGTGGCGCAGCCATTCGAGAAGCTGCACATCCTGCGCCGACGGCTTGTGGCGGATGTCCGCGAGCAGGACCACGAGCGCGAGCCCCTTCCTGCCCTTCAGGTAGCTCTCCACCATCTCGCCCCAGTTTTCGCTCACGGATCGCGAGAGCTTCGCGTAGCCGTAGCCCGGCAGATCCACGATGCGAAACGCGTCGTTGATGCGGTAGAAATTGATCGTCCGCGTCTTTCCGGGACTGCCGCTCACCTTCGCGAGCCGCTTGCGCCCCGTCAGCAGGTTCAGAAGCGAGGACTTGCCCACGTTCGACCTGCCCGCGAACGCGATCTCCGGCAGATCGTCCGGCGGGTATCCGTCCGCGCGCACGGCGACGGCGGAGAGCTCCGCCTTCTTAACGATCATGCTCTGCCTTCGCGGAAGCGCCGGCGCCCGCCTTGCCCGCGCCCGCGCGCCGTTTCGCCGCCTGCTTCTTCACGGCCGGCGCCGCCCCGTGCGCGGGGTCCGCACCGCGCACGAGGATGTGATTCATCGCCTCGTCCGCGCTTCGGATCAGCACGAACTCCAGCTTGCGCCGCACGTTCGGCGGGATGTCGTCGATGTCGCGCTCGTTTTCGGCCGGCAGGAGCACCTTGCGGATGCCGGCCCTGTGCGCGGCCAGCACCTTCTCGCGTATGCCGCCCACGGGCAGGATCTTGCCGCGCAGCGTGATCTCGCCCGTCATGGCCACGTCCTGCCTGGCCGGAACGCCCGTCAGCGCGGAAACCATCGCGCAGAACATCGTCACGCCGGCGGAGGGACCGTCCTTGGGCGTCGCGCCCTCCGGTATGTGTATGTGCAGGTCGTCGTCCTTGTAGAAACTCTTCTTGATGCCCAGTTCACCGCTCAGCGAGCGTATGTAGCTGACCCCGGCGCGCGCGGACTCCTTCATGACGTCCCCGAGCTGCCCCGTCAGCACCAGGCGGCCCGATCCCGGCACAACCGTGGTTTCGATCGACAGCGTGACGCCGCCCACCGAGGTCCACGCGAGCCCCATCGTCACGCCCACCTGCGTTTCGTCCTCGATCACGTCGTAGCGGTAGCGCTTCTTGCCGAGGAACTTCTCAATGTTCGCGGGGTGCACGCGCGTCGTTTCGGCGTGTTTCTCCACGACGCGGCGCGCGACCTTGCGGCAGATGTTCGCGATCTCGCGTTCGAGGTTGCGCACACCCGATTCGCGCGTGTAGTAGTTGATGATCGCGCGCGTCGTCTGCTCGGATATGAACACATTCTCCGGCTTCAGACCGTGCTCCTTGACCTTCTTGGGCACGAGGTACTGCTCCGCGATCTTCACCTTCTCCTCCTCCGTGTAGCCCGGAACCTCTATGACCTCCATGCGGTCGAGCAGGGGGCGCGGAATCGTGTCCGTCGTGTTGGCCGTCGTGATGAACATGACCTTGGAGAGGTCGAAGGGTATTTCAAGGTAATGATCCGTGAATTCCTTGTTCTGCTCGGGATCGAGCACCTCGAGCAGGGCCGAGGCGGGATCTCCGCGAAAATCATTTCCTATTTTGTCAATTTCGTCAAACAAGAACACGGGGTCCATCGAGCCGGCCTCCTTCATGGCCGAAACGATCCGCCCCGGGATGGCGCCGATGTAGGTCCTGCGATGGCCGCGTATCTCGGCCTCGTCCCGCACACCGCCCAGCGACATGCGAACGAATTCCCGGCCCGTGGCGCGCGCGATCGACTTCGCGACGGAGGTCTTTCCGACGCCCGGCGGTCCGACAAGGCAGAGAATCGGCCCCTTCAGGCCGGAGGAGAGCTTCATGACGGAGAGGAATTCCAAGATGCGTTCCTTCACCTTTTCGAGGCCGTAGTGATCCTCGTTCAGGATCTTTTCGGACGCGCCGATCTCGAGCTCCTCCTGCGTGTATTTGTTCCACGGCAGCGCGAAGATCCACTCGATGTAGGAGCGAATCACGCCGCCCTCGGCCGACGAGGACTGTATCTTCGTGAGCCGCTTGATTTCCTTTTCGACCTTCTGCGCGGTCTTTTCCGCGAGGTTCAATTCGGCGAGCTGCTTGAGCCAATCCTCGATCTCGTCCTCGATGGCTTCGTCCTGCCCCAGCTCCTCCTGAATGGCCCGCATCTGCTCCCGCAGATAATACTCCCGCTGCGATTTGTTGATCTGCATGCGGACCTTGGAATTTATGTCGCGCTCGATCTGCAGGATGTCGATCTCCTTCGTGAGAATGCCGTTCAGCACCTCGAGCCTGCGCTCGGGGTCAAAGGCCTCGAGCACGGACTGCTTGTCGTCCGGCTTGGCCTCGATGTGCGATGTGATCACGTCGGCCAGCCGCCCCGGCTGGTCCACGGAAGCGACGGAGGGGAAGATGTCCTGCGACACCTTGGGACTCAGGTTCAGATATTCCTCGAAGCGCGTCAGCGTACTGCGCATCAGCGCCGCCACGCGGTTCGGAATCTCCTCGTACTCGACCTCCTCGATCTCGCGGACGGCGCACTTGAAGTAGGGCACCTCGAAGATGATTCGATCGACCATGCCGCGGCTGATGCCCTCCACCAGCACGCGTATCGCGTCGCCCGGCAGCTTCAGCATCTGCTTGATCTTCGCGATCGTGCCGACGCGGTAGAAATCCTCGCCCGTCGGCAGATCCGTTTCGGCGTCGCGCTGGGCCACGAGGAAGATCATCTGGTTTCGGATCATCGCCTTTTCGAGCGCGCTGATCGACTTCTCCCTGCCGATGTCGAAATGCAGGACCATGTAGGGGAAGATCGCAAGCCCCCGCAAGGGGATCATGGGCATGATCTTGGCCTTGGATTCCTCTTCCTCCGAAAAGCCCTCGCCCTCCGGCGGTCCGATCGCGTCGGGAAGCGATTCTTCGGGCTGCGGCCCCGCCAGCTCAAACTTCTCGTCGGCGACGTCGCGGTTCAATCGCTCTATGTCGCTCAAGAGATCCCTGAGCTTTTTTTTCTTCTCATCGATGCTCATTAAGATGCATGCTCCTTGGTGGGCTTCGCCAACTCCTTCTTATCCGTCAGCACGAGCGTCGGGCCCGTGTCGTGGTCTATGGTGCCCATCGTCACGATCACCTTCTTGATGTCGGTCCGCGACGGGATCTCGAACATGATGTCGGTCATGACGTGCTCCAGGATGCTCCGCAGACCGCGCGCGCCCGTCTTTCGCTCGATCGCCTTCTCCGCGATGCGGATGATGGCGTCGTCCTCGATCTCGAGCTCCACGCTGTCGAACAGGAAGAGCTTCTTGTACTGCTTCAGGATGGCGTTCTTGGGCTCGCGGAGGATGCGGACGAGCGCGTCCGCGTCGAGCTGGTGCAGCGTGACCATGACGGGCAGACGCCCGATGAACTCCGGGATGAGCCCGTATTGCAGGAGGTCCTCCGACTGCACGAGCTTCAGGGTATCGTCCGCGTCGAGCTTGTTCTTGCGGATCTCCGCGTTGAAGCCGATGGTCTTTTCGCCGATGCGCCGCTGTATGATCTTGTCCAGACCGTCGAAAGCGCCGCCGCAGATGAAGAGCACGTTCGTCGTGTCGAACTGTATGAAATCCTGATGCGGATGCTTGCGGCCGCCCTGCGGCGGAACGCTCGCCACCGTACCCTCGAGGATCTTCAAAAGCGCCTGCTGCACGCCCTCGCCGCTGACATCCCGCGTGATGGACACATTCTCGGACTTGCGCGCGATCTTGTCGATCTCATCCACGTAGATGATGCCCTTCTGCGCCTTTTCGATATCGTAATCCGCAGCCTGTATCAGCTTCAGCAGGATGTTCTCCACGTCCTCGCCGACGTAGCCCGCCTCGGTCAGCGCCGTGGCGTCCGCTATGGCGAAGGGCACATTGAAGATCTTCGCCAGCGTCTGCGCGAGCAGGGTCTTGCCGGAACCCGTGGGCCCGATCATGACGATGTTGCTCTTCTGTATCTCTATGCCGTCGTCGCTTCGGTCGTCCATGTGCTTGACGCGCTTGTAATGGTTGTACACCGCGACGGCGAGCGTTTTCTTCGCGTCGTCCTGATCGATCACGTAGTCCGACAGGATGGCCGCGATCTCCATGGGCTTGGGCACGTTGAACAGCTCGTCGCCGCGGTTCATATCGTAGCCCATGCTCTCGAATTCCTCTTTGATGATGTCCTGACAGAGCTCGACGCACTCGTCGCATATATAGACATTCGGCCCCGCGATCAGGCGTTTGACCTGATCCTGCGGCTTTCCGCAGAAGGAACATTTCAATTGTTTCGTGTCGTCGTATTTACTCATAATCGTCCCCTTATATTACCTGGACTTGATCACCCGGTCCACAAGCCCGTATGCCGCAGCCTCCTCCGCCGACATGAAGTTGTCGCGGTCGGTGTCCACCCTGACCTTTTCGATCGGCTGTCCCGTGTTCTCGCTGATGATGCGGTTGAGCTGCTCGCGCGTCCTGATGATGTTTTCCGCGTGTATGCGGATGTCCTCCGCCTGCCCCCGCACGCCGCCCAGCGGTTGGTGGATCATGATCTCGGCGTTCGGAAGCGCGAAGCGTTTGCCCTTTGTGCCCGAGGACAGCAGGAACGCGCCCATGCTGGCCGCGAGCCCCATACATATGGTCGAAACGTCCGGCTTGATATACTGCATCGTGTCGTAGATCGCGAAGCCGGCCGTCACCGAACCGCCCGGGCTGTTGATGTAGAGGTTGATCTCCTTCTCCGAATCCTCCGATTCGAGAAACAAAAGCTGCGCCACGATCAGCGAGGCCAGCCCGTCCGAAATCTCCTCGCCGAGTATGATGACGCGATCCTTGAGCAATCTCGAATAGATGTCGTAAGACCGCTCCCCTCTGCTCGTCTGTTCTATGACTATGGGTACCAAACTCATGTTATTGCCTTTCAATGGTTAAGCTACTACCGGTATAGGGCCGACCCAAGCGGCCCGGCGAATGTCATTCCCCTTGCGGATTTATATTGCAAATCACGCATCCTCCACAGAAGCGTTCGCAAACAGGAAATCCACCGTCTTGCGGTTCTTGATATCGTCCGCCACCATCTTCACGCCGGACTCGCCCATGGATTCCCGCAACTTCTCGGGCGTCATCCTGTACATGCCCGCCATATCCGCGATCTCCTTCTCGATTTCCTCTTCTGCGGCCTCGATCCCCTCCGCCTCGGCGATGGCCCTGACCAAAAGCCGCGTTTTCACCCGCTTGACGGCGTCCTCCCGCATGCCCTCGCGGAAGGTCGCCGCATCCCTGCCGGCGTATTCGTAATACTGCTCCGGGCTGAGGCCCTGATAGCGGATCTGCCGCGTGAACTCATCCGCGAGCTCGTCCATCTGCGTTTCCACCATCACGTCGGGAAGCGCCACCTCGTTCGCGAGATAGACCTTCTCGAGCACCGCGTTCTTCATTTCGAGCTCGCTGCGGGAAAGCGCGGCGTCCTCGAGCTTCGCGCGTATGTCCGCGCGCAAGGCTTCAAGCGTGTCGAACTCGCTCACATCCTGCGCGAACTCGTCGTTTGCCTCGGGCTTTTCCTCGGCCTTGACCTCATGCACCTTGCAGCGGAACACCGCCTCCTTGCCGGCCAAATCCTCGGCGTGGTAGCTCTCCGGGAACGTGACCCTGACCTCTTTTTCCTCGCCGGGCCGCAGACCCGTGAGCTGTTCCTCAAAGCCCGGAATGAAGCGGCCGGCGCCGAGCTTCAGGCTCTGCCTCTCCGCCGTTCCGCCGTCGAACTGCACGTCGTCCGCAAAGCCGGCGTAATCGATGATGACCGTATCGCCGTCCTCGGCCGGCCTGTCCACGACCACGAGCCGCGCGTTCCTGTCCCGCAGAGCCTCGATCTCCTTGTCCACATCCTCGTCGGAAACCGCGTATGACACCGCCTTGATCTCGACCCCTTTGTAATCCTTCGGCGTGACCTCGGGCGAAACCGTGACGGTGGCCGTGAGCGTGAAACCCTTGCCCTTCGCGATCTCGCCGAAATCCATGTTCGGGCGATCGACGGGTTCTATGCCGAGCTCGTCCAAAGCCTCGGGGTAGGCGTCCGCAACGAGTCCGTTGATCGCGTCCTCGAAGAAGATATCCTCACCGTAATGGGTTTCGATCAGGCGCCGCGGCGCCTTGCCCTTTCGGAAGCCGGCCACCGTGAATTTGGCCCTGTTGTTCTTATATACCTCAAATTGTGCGTTTTCAAATTCATCTGCGCTAAATTCGATAGAAAATTTTGTTTCGTTGTCAACGCGCTCGATCAGGGTTGGTTTCATTTACTGTTCTTTCTCCCATCGTTTCGGTGCAATTGCCCCATTCCGGTTGCTCTTCAAAGGTTCGATCAAAACGTTGCAGTTCAAAGGTTCAATCAAGACTGTTCAAACGCCGCGAGGCGCTTATAACCCGCAAGCCGCTCCGCCGCATCCGCCTCGGTCGCCGCGAACAGGCCCTCCGCCACGTCCGGGAATTCGCCGGCCAGCGCCGCGTATCGGGTCTGTCCCATGATGAAATCCCGGAAGCCGGACGTCGGGTCCTTGGAATCCAGCACGAAGGGATTCTCCCCGCGCTGCTTCCGCCTCGGATCGTAGCGGAAGAGATGCCAGTAGCCGGACGCGACGGCATCCTTGATGTTCTCCTGCGTTTTCCCCATGCCCTTCCGCAGACCGTGGTTGATGCAGGGGGCGTAGCAGATGATCAGCGAGGGTCCGTCGTAGCTTTCCGCCTCGATGACGGCTTTCAGGAACTGGTTCTTGTCGGCGCCCATGCCGACCTGCGCCACGTACACGTAGCCGTAGGATATGGCCATCATGCCCAGATCCTTCTTTTTTATGCGTTTTCCGGAAGCCGCAAACTTCGCGATGGCCGCGACGGGCGTGGACTTGGAAGCCTGCCCGCCCGTGTTGGAATATACCTCCGTGTCGAACACGAGCACGTTCACGTTCTCGCCGGAGGCCAGCACGTGGTCGAGGCCGCCGTAGCCGATGTCGTAGGCCCAGCCGTCGCCCCCGAGCGTCCAGATGGATTTCTTGACGAGATAGTCCTTCCGCGCGAGGATTTCTTCCTTCACCTTGCGCACGGCCGCGTCCGCGGGCTCCTCCTTCTCGAGGGCGGCTTCGAGCCGGTCGCTCGCGGCGCGCGACAGCGCGCCGTCGTCCTTGTCCGCCAGCCAGCCCTCGGCGGCCGCCTTGAGCGCGGGCGAAACGTCCGCCGCGAGCAGCGCGCGGGCGCCGTCCGCGAGCTTCTCGCGCATCTGCCGCGCGGCCAGGGCCATGCCGTAGCCGTATTCGGCGTTGTC
>JAISNR010000214.1 GCA_031276135.1 Eubacteriales Family XIII. Incertae Sedis bacterium
GCGCCCACCCAGAGCAGCAGCATGGTCGGTTTTTTCATGCAATGCCTCCGATTTCATCGCAAAGATCCATATGCTTATACCTTGTGCTTATAACTCCAATCAAGACTGCGCAAACGCCGCGGCGTTTGCGCAGTTACTCTACACCTCCATCCCGGCGCGGCGATAAAGCTCCGCCATATGCCCCACAGGCCCCGCGCCCGCGCCGACGTCGTACGCGTCGCGTATGGCCCGCGTGATGTATGCCTTGGCCGCGCGAACCGCCGCCGATGCGTCGTCGCCGCGCGCGAGCCGGCTCGCTATGGCCGAGGAGAGCGTACAGCCCGTTCCGTGCGTGTTTTTCGTCTTTACGCGCGGCGCGCGCAGGAAGCTGAAGCCGCCGTCCGCAAGCAGCAGGTCGCCCGCTTCCTCGCCCGCGAAATGGCCGCCCTTGACGAGCACGTTCTTCGCGCCCATGGCCGCGATCGCCTCGGCGGCGGCGCGCATGTCGTCCTCCGTCTTGACGGGAAAGCCGCAGAGCATCTCGGCCTCGGGGATGTTGGGCGTGACGACGTCGGCCATCGCGATCAGTCCGCGCAGGGCGAGCGCCGCGTCCTCGCGCAGTATGGCGTAGCCGCTCTTGGACACCATCACGGGATCGACCACGATGTTTCTCGCGCGAAAGCGCGTCAGGCAATCGCGTATCGCGGCGATGATCTCCGCGCTCGAAACCATGCCCACCTTTACGGCGTCCACGCGTATGTCGTCGAACACCGCTTCGATCTGCCCCGCGACGACGGAAGGCTCGAGCTCCCGCACGCCCAAGACGGCCCGCGTGTTCTGCGCCGTCACGGCCGTGATGGCGGTCATGCCGTAGACGCCCATGGCGCACATGGTTTTGAGGTCGGCCTGTATGCCCGCGCCGCCGCTCGGATCGGAACCCGCGATGCTCAGCACATTTTTCATGATACCTCCGCTTCATGGCCCATAAAAAAGGCCCCCGGCATGGGCCGGCGGCGCAAAATCATTAAAATTTTCCTACGCCGGCATTATCCGGATCAGGTACGGGAAGCGCTGAAATCGGCGGTTCCCAAGGGTTCAAAGCCTCGATTGGCCTCGTCTCAGCCGGAAACATCCGGCGCCCCGCGTATTCGGTTTTGCATTTATGGTTAAAGTATACACTCCTGTGCGCGGATGTCAAGAAACATTTTTCACCATGCTCAGCACATTCTTGCCGTCTCTGAAGTCGTAATACACGGCGTCCATGATGCCCTTGGTCATGTAGACGCCGAGACCGCCGATTTCACGTTCCTCGGCCGAAAGGCTGATGTCGGGATCCTCGCGCAGCAGCGGGTTGTAGGGCTTGCCGCCGTCCTCCGTCGTGATGACGACGCGGCCCTTCCCGCACGCGCACGTGACGCGCACCTCGCCGCCGCCCTCGGGATAGGCGTAGCGCGCCACGTTGACGAACACCTCTTCCATGGCCAATTGAACGGCGTATTTCTCTTCGCTGCAAAACCCCGATTTGTCAAGGCAGGCGTCCAGAAACGCGACGAGTTTGTTCAGCGCCCGCACATCCGCCGTCAGCGTCAGTTTCTCCGCGTCCGATACGCCGTTGTACAGCAGGGCGAGCATGGTGATGTCGTCCGACTGATCCGCGCCGTCCGCGAAGCGCCGAACGCTTTCCCGCATCGCCGCCACGCATTCCGAGGTGGACGCGGTTTCGCGAGAGGAGGCGTTCAGCGCGTCCGGCACGCGATCCTCGCCGAACAGCTCGCCTTCGGCGTTATTGGCTTCGCTCACGCCATCGGTGTACAGGAAGATCATGTCGCCCGGGAAAAAGCGCGTCCGCATGGCATTGAACCGTATGTTTTCGAGTCCTCCGAGGATGAAGCCGGGCTCGATGTCGAGCCACTTGAAATTGCGGTCCTCCCGCCGCACCGCCGGAGGCGCGTGCCCCGCGTTCACATAGGTGAACACGCCCGTGTCGATTTCCAGCACGCCCATGAAGGAGGTCACGAACATGACCGTCTCGTTGTTTTCGGCCAGTTGGTTGTTGACTACGAAGAACACGTCCTCCGGGCTTTGGCCTTGGCGCAGGTGGTTGCGCAGCAAGGTCTTGGCGATCACCATGAACAGCGCCGCCGGCACGCTCTTTCCGGACACGTCCGCGATGAGCACGCCCAGGCGATTCTCGTCGATGAGGAAGAAATCGTAAAAATCTCCTCCGACTTCCTTTGCGGGAATCATCTCCGCGTACAAATCGAATTCCTTCCTGCCGGGGAAGGGAGGGAAGACCGAGGGAAGCATGCTCGCCTGTATCTTTTGAGCCACGTTCATCTCCGCGGCCATGCGCTCCCTTTCCGCCGTCACCTCGGACAGATGCTTGATGTAGTCGCGGAGCCGCAGCGTCATGGCGTTGAAGGCGGTCGCGAGCTGCCCGATCTCGTCGTCGGATTTCACGGCGATCTCGGCGTTCAAATTGCCCTCGCTCACCTCCTGCACGCCTTTGTTCAGGCTGATGATGGGATCGGTGAGCCGGTTCGCGAAGCGCAGCGAGAGCGCGATGGCCGCCGCGACGGCGAACAGACTGCACACGAGCAGCAGAACGACGAGCGTCATCGTGTCCTTGCGCATGTTCCGCTCCGCCGTGTCGCGCAGCGCGAGTATCTGCGCGCGCATTTCGTTTACGGGCGCGAGCACGTCGTCTTGGGTGACGACGACGCCCACGGACCAGTTTCGCGCAAGGGGGGCATAGCCCACATAGACATCTTCCCCGTTGAGCCAAAGCTGCATGACGCCGTTTTCTCCCCGCGTCATGCGCTCCGCCAAATCCCGCGTCGCGGCGTCCTCGCTTTCGAGGAAGTTCTCCGGGGAGAGATTGCCGTCGCTGTCCGTCGTGTAGTCCAAAATCTGCGGGGATATGAGCACCTCGCCCTTGTCGTTCAGCAGGAAGGCATAGCCCTCCCGGTCGACGTTCGTCGCCCGGATGATCGCGCCGATGCTGTCCAGCATCGCGCCGCAGCCGGCCACGCCTTTCAGTTCGCCGCTGCGTTCGTCGAAGAAGGGCATGGAGCAGGACAGGCTCAAGCCCCTGCCCGAGGAATCGAGGAATACGTCCGACCAGTATACGCCGCCCGTCTCCTTCGCGCCGATGTACCAAGCCCGCGAGGTGGGGTCGTAATTCGTGTTTTCCGGGCCGGCGGCGTTCTTGTCCACGGTGATGAAAAAGCCCGATTCGGCGCCGATGTAATTCGCGTTCACGCTGATGTCCGCGGCGAGTATCCCGTAGAGCACATCCTCGATGTTGGCGGCCAGAAAAGCCTCTTCGCGGATGTCGCCGAACGCGACGCCCGGCGCGGTTCGGATGTGCGGCACGGGCGTGTTCTCCTGCCCGGCGTGCAGGTAATCGATCGCGCGCGGCGCGTATTTGTCCGGATCGGTGTAGATGCGCGCAGCCGCCTGCGCGACCTTGATCGTCTGCCGCTCGATCGCCGCGAATTTCTCATCTATGACGGTGGCCTTGTCCGAGGCTGTCGTCAAGAGCTCGTACTCCATGATGGCTATGAGCGCGTCCGCGCGCTGCGAGGTCACATCGGAACTGAGCTCGTCGATGTTTCGGATGATGCCCGCTCGCATGTTGAGAACGCCGTACATGCTCGCGGCGCTCAGCAGGACCAGCGCGCCCAGCGACAGCGATATGAGCGTGAACAGCACGCGTATTTTGATTGTCGAAAAGATCTTGGACATGGCATCCTCACATTGTATCGGCGACGCGTCGGCCCCGTGCGGTCGCCCCGGAAATCACTTCAGCGTTTTGAGCATCGCGCGAAACGACGGCAGCAGGGCAAAGCCTTCGTCGTCCCGCGGCAGCGAGGGCGAACGGTAGAATATGGCATAGGCGCCGGGGGCGGCGAAGGGCGCGAGCCCCGTGAAGCCGTAGCCGTTTTCGCGCAGCACGCGGGCGGCGAAGGGGCAGCTCGCGTGGGTCATGTTCAGCAGGGCGCTGTAGGTTTGCAGGTGGAAGCCGTCATAGCGCCGCGCGCAATCCCGCAGGCGTTCCGCGAGGTCCTCGCCCGCGCGTTCGATCCGCATTTCGCAGTAGCTCTGCTGCTCGTTCTGCACGGCGCTGAAGTCGGAGATCGCGGAGAGAGGCGCGCCGCCGCTTTCCCGCTCCGCGAAGCGAAAAGCGACGCCCAGACCGCCGTACACCGCAGCGACGAAGTCCTCCGCTCCCTCGGGGCAGTACAGCGCGCCCGCGTCCTTGCGCGCGAAGGCCTTGCACATGAGCAGATGCGTGCGCTTTGGGGGCGGGATCCTGCCTTCCAGATTCGCCGCTGCGCGGTCGAAGAAATAGCGATTGGGCAGCAGACCCGTGGGCGTGTATCCGCGCTTCTCGGTATCGCGCTGGCTGGCCGTGTCCATCGTGAGGCAGTGCATGCAGGTATAGGCGCAGCGGTGCAGCGGCAGATGTTCATCCAGAAAATCCTGCATGCGGCCGCCGAGGCGCAGCCCCCTGTGAGCGGGGAGAACGGTGAGCAGGGAGAAACCCATCACCGCGTCCGTCTCGCGTTGCCGCTCGTCGGCGCAGATCATCCCCGCGAGTTCCCCGCTCCCGTCCGCCGCGACCGCAAAGAAGAGCCTGCCGCCCGCGATGGCCTCCGCGAGGAAGCCGGCGTCGTAAAAATGCCGATGCGGATACAGGAGGCCGTGCTGCCTTACGAGCAGTTCCACGAGCCTCCGCGCTTCGTCCGGCCGCGCGAAGCGTATATCGAATGCTTTGTTGTCGTCCATGTCGTTTGCTTTTCCTCTCATGTGCTGCAACTGCTCAAACACCGCGCGATTTTCGACCCTCACCGTGTGATTCATATGACGACGGTCAGATTGTTTACGCCAAATATTTCCTTATAATCCACTTTTTTCGACATTTTAAGAATCATGTCCATGCCCATGGTGTACGCGTCCGGGTCCGCGTCCTGCGCGGCGGCGCCCGCATTCGCGGCCGGGCTTTCCGGCGCTTCCGAAGGCGACGCCTCGCGGCTGCGCAGCGGGTTGAAGCGCGCGCCGGCGTTTCGGATGCGCAGTGTGATCTCTCCGTCCGCGACGGTCACGCGCAGATCCGCGAAAGCCTTGCGCCGCTTGCTCAAGGATTTTTCGTTGATCAGCACGAGCATTTCTTCGATGGAAAGGCTCAGCAGGAGCGCCCGCTCCGCCCGAACCGCGTTGGCCTCGCAGAAATCGACGATGCGCGCCGCAGCGAAAGCCGCGGCTTCGTTCGTGTTTTCCACCGAAAAATCGATGATGTTCGGCTTTTCCGCAAAGGATTCGGGGAGCAGCCAGAGGCGGGACAGGCTTGCGTCGCGCGCGCGCACGGCGAGGATCGCCGCCGCCAGCGCGAGCGCCGTCAAAAGCTCCGAAGCGGCCATGGATATCCAGACGGCCCGCGCGCCCATGCTCCCCGCCAGCGCGCAGGCGGGAAGGAGAGGGAAGATCAAGAGTCGGCAAAGCGTCGCCATAAGGGAGATCATGCCGCGCCGCGTGACGTTGAAGTAATTGCACGCGGTGTTGTTGATGAAGGAGAAGTTCGCGCCGAGGGCCATGAAGAACAGGGCGGCATGCAATTCGTCCAAGACGCCGGTGTCGCGTATGCCGAACAGAAAACCGACGTGGCCGCGAATCGCCAAAAGCAACAGCGCGCAGGCCCCGACGGCCAGATTTCCGACCAGGAGGATTCGCTTGGTGACGGCGCGTATGCAACGACCGTCCTTTTCGCCATACGAAAAACTCGCGAGCGGCAGCAGTATCTGCGAAAATCCGAGGACGACCGCGAGCAGCATGTCCTGCACCGCGCACACGATGGCGTAGGCGGGCAGGGCGCGCGGTGCGACGCGCACGAACAGCAGGTTCAGGAACATGTATTGCGCCGACCGGCAGATATTGTTGAGCGCGGGGGTCCTGCCCGCGCGCAGCGTCGCCAAAAGCTCGCCGAAAGCGAAGCGGAAGCGTCCCGTGCGCAGCTCCGAACGCGCCCCCCAAAGGCAGTACGCGCCGAACAGCCAAGCCGACAGCGATCCCACGCATCCGCCCAGCGCCACGCCCGCCGTCTGCATGCCGAGCGTCACGACGAAAAAAGCGGAAAAACCCGTGTTCGCGAAACTCATGATCAGAAGCAACGCCATGGCGCGGCCCGGTTTTCCGCAGAGCCGCAGGTAGTTCAGCGGCGTGTAGAGCAGGATGGTGAACAGACCGCCCACCGCCGCGACGCGGATGTAGTCGCGCGCAAGCGGGAAGATGTCGCCCTCCGCGCCCAGCGCCGCCGCGATTCCTCCGGCGGCAGGGATGCCGGCGGCCATCATGACAAGACCCGCCAGCAGGGAAAGCGCGTAGGCCAGCGTGTATGCGCGGTTGCAGGCTTCCCGGTCCCCGCGCCCCAGCGCGGTGCCGGAAACGATGGAAGCGCCGACGCCGATCAGCGCGCCCAAGGAGAGGTAGGCCAGGGAAACGGGCGAGACGATGGACAGGGCGGCGAGGCCGTTTTCTCCGATGAGATTTCCGAGAATCAAGCCGTTGGCCATGGAGCTGATCCGCGTCCCGATCATGGACAAAACGGACGGCGCGAGATACCGAACGACCACCTTGCCGATGAATGCGTCGTTGGGCTTCAGCGCGTCCGCGCGGACATTCGCGGCCATTTGCCTTTACCGAGCGGCCTGTGCAATGTGCAACACCTTGTCGAAGCCGACGGATGAGAGAACGCTCTTCACGAAATCCGTCGGGTTGGCGAGCTCCATGACCGCACCTTTTGAGAGGGCCTGCTTGTGCCCCAGAAGCAACGCGCGGAGGCCCGCGCTGCTGAGATACGGAACCTTCGCGAAATCCAGCCTCACGTGTTTCGCGGTCTGCAACGCGGACAGGAGGGCCTCCTGCAACTGTTCGCTCGTATTGGTGTCCACCCTGCCGTCAACCTCCAGCACAATGCCGTCCTTGTCCGTATGTTCCGAAATCGTCATACATGCTCCTCGCTCGGTATTCTGAGGCGGCGCGCCACCCCGCGTGGCGCGCCGTGTTCCTGTCAATCCCTATTAATAGATATTATAGATGGAAGCCTTATGATTTGTCAAGCATTTCCGGACCTTCGGAAATTTTGTCCTTGCGCCGGCGCGCCCGCGCCGTTATACTGGATACAGAAAGCCCCTTGCCGCTTGTCGCCGCCGCGCGACCGCCGCCGCGCGGTTTCGCGCCAAAACAAGGAGGAATGCGCGCCATGAGCATGGACGATGCGCTTCGCGATGCCGCCAAGAAACCGAACAAGCCGCCCTCGCCCGACGACGGACCGGAGGATATGGAACTGACCCTCCGCAGGGCACCCGCAGACGCGCTCAACTTCACGGGCAACGCCTTTGATTCGCTCGCGAAAAAGCGTTTCGGCGGCATAAACACGCGGCCGTCCGCCTTTGAAAAGGGAGCGCTGTTCCGCACGGAAAAGGAGTGATCGCTCCGCTTCGTGCCGGCGGCGCTTCCTAAACGGCCTGCCCGCGCCCCGGGCCTTGCATCTTACAGTATCTGGTTCGCGTAAGGCTCGAAATCCGAGCGCGTGAACACCTTTCCCGTCTTTACGAACTCGTAGCGTATGGCCAGCAGGTAGTGGCGCATGTGCACCGTTCCGTTCGCCTCCGGATCGCCCGCGGCCAGGAACGCGGCGTTCAGGATGCAGTTTTTGATGTTGCCGCCCACGAACTCGAAGCGGTCGGCGAGGAAGCGGACGTCCACGTCGTCGGCCAGCGGCGTGTTCTTGGGGATGGTCGTGTTCCA
>JAISNR010000220.1 GCA_031276135.1 Eubacteriales Family XIII. Incertae Sedis bacterium
CCGATTCGCGAATTCAAGGATCTGCACACCTACGTGACGGAGATCGACGAATACGAAACGCTCTTCGCGGGCCTCGACGCGCGGCTTGCCGCACACGGCTTCGTCAGGGGCGACGCCTCCGTCATGCCGCCCCTGCGCGTACCCTTCGCCGCAAAGCTGTTGCTCGCGCTTGCGAGCGCGGCGGCGGGCGTATTGCTGCTGCACCTGTTCTTCCCGCTCCCCGCGCGCTTCAAGCACGGTCTGTTGCTCGCGTGCGCGGTCTGCGTGCTCGGCGCCTTCAAGGTGCTGCCCTATCTGACCGAGCTGATCGCAAGTTTTGCGAACGCCTTCGTGTTCGCCTGCCTCGCGACGATCTTTTTCACGAGCAGATGCAAGGTCTTTTACGACCGCGCGGCTTTGGCAATCCCCGGCGGCGGTGAAATCGCGGGTGCTTCCGGCGCGGACGGCGCGGGGGTTTCCGGCGAGCCGGTCCTTTCGGGAGGGGGCGCGCGGACGATCCCCCTCGGACGGATCCTCCTGCTCGCCTCGGCGACGCTGATCGGGGCCGTCGCCGTATCCGTATGCGGCGGCATTCTCGCGGCCGCCCCCCTGTCGTCCGTCAACTACATGCTGGAGATCGACATATTTCGCGGCGTCAAGATCTCGCAGCTCGTGCCGATCGCGTTCTTCGCCGTCGCCTACCTCGCCTACTTCGGCTTCGGCCAACAGAAGCGCAAGCCGGGGCAGCTCGAATTCTACGATCTGAAGGAGATGATGAACACGCCCATACGTCTTTGGATGGTGCTGGTCGGACTCGTGTTCCTGGCCGGCGGGGTATACTACATGCTGCGCACGGGGCACGAGGTCCTTGACGTCAGCAGCGCGGAGATGCTTGTGCGAAACGAGCTGGAGGAAATCCTGATCGCGCGGCCGCGAACGAAGGAATTCCTGTTCGCCTTCCCCGCGATCATGCTGATGGTCTATACCGCCTGCCGCCGCTTCCCGCTCTGGCCCATCGTGTTCGGTCTGTGCGGCGTCGTCGGCGTCGCATCCGTCATCAATACCTTCCTGCACATCCGGACGCCGCTCTATCTCGGCTTTGCGCGAACCGGGTATTCGCTCGTGTTCGGCCTGATCCTCGGCGCCGTCGGCATCTTGATCTTTGAGCTGCTGCATCGCCTGTACAGGCGCTTGGAAGCGCGCAGCGCGGGTCTGCGGGCGTGAGCAGAGCGTATCGCATCCTGCTCTCCGGCTATTACGGAGCGGGCAACATCGGCGACGAATCGATCCTGACGGTCGTCGTGGAAAACCTGCGGGCGCGGCTTTCGGGCGTCGAGATCACCGTGTTGTCCCAAAGCCCGGAAGCCACCGCCGCAAAGCACGCGGTGCGCTCCGTGAACCGGCGTTCGCCCGCCGTGATCGGCGAGGTCCGGCGCTGCGACCTCCTGATCAGCGGCGGCGGCAGTCTGTTGCAGGATGTCACCAGCCGCAGGAGCATCCTGTATTACCTCGCCGTCATGTGGCTGGCGTTCTTCTTTCGCAAAGAGGTATTTATTTACAGTCAGGGGATCGGGCCCATCGTGTCGAAGCGGAACCGCAGGCTGACGGCGTGGACGCTGCGGCGCGCCGCCGGCATCGTCGTCCGCGACGAAGCCTCGGCGGAGCTTCTGTCGGAGATCGGCGTGAATCGCGAGAAGGTGATCGTCACGGCGGATCCCGTACTGCGCATCCGAAAGGCGGAGCTTGCGGCGGGCCGCGCGATCCTGGAGGGCGAGGGTTTCGACGTGAACGGCCCGGGTCCCGCCGTGGGCTTCGCGGTGCGCGAGCGGCGGACGACCGGCGATTTCGCGGACGAGCTCTGCCTGTCCATCAGGCGGCTTCGGGACGAGGCCGGCGCGCGCGTTCTGCTGATACCCTTTCACCACGCGGAGGATCTGCCCGTCATAGAGGAGCTCGAAAGGCGGCTCGCGGGCGAGGTGCTGGCGTTGAAGCGCAAGTATTTGACCGATGAGATGCTTTCGATCATCGGCAATATGGATCTGCTGGTCGGCGTGCGTCTGCACGCGCTCATATACGCCGCCGTCATGGGCGTTCCCATGATCGCCGTGTCCTACGATCCCAAGATACACTCGTTCATGCATTCGCTCGGCATGAAGGCCATGTCTGCCGTCGAGGATTTCAAGAGCGAGTATTTCATGGAGGAATTCGAAAAGACCTTTCGCGATTCGGACGCCGTGCGGCGCAACATCGGCGAGCGGCTCGCGCTCCTGATCGAGAAGCTCGACACGAACGAGGAGATGATCGGCGCGCTGATGGCGCGCAAGCGGGGCGGCGCAGCGCCGCCCCCGGGAGGGCATCCGTGCACGACGGATCTGTGATCGAATCGAAAAGACGCATCCGCATATTGGATATTCCCGTGGACCGCGTCACGCGCGCGGAGGCGGCGGAGATCTTCGACGCGCTGATGCGAACGGAGGGGTGCAGCCTCATCGTAACGCCCAATTCCGAGATCCTGTGGAACGCATCCAAGGACGCCGAACTGAAGGCGATCCTGAGCGACGCGGACCTCATCATACCCGACGGCATCGGGCTGGTGTACGCGTCGCGCATCATCGGCTCACCGCTTTCGGAAAGGGTCACGGGGATAGACTTTCTCGACGAGGCGCTGCGCCGGCTCGCCGCCGCGGGCGAATCGATCTATCTGCTCGGCAGCGCGCCCGGCATCGCGGAAAAGGCGGCGGAGCGCATGCGCGCGCACCGGCCGGGGCTCCGCGTGGCGGGCGTTCGCCACGGCTACTACAGGCCCGAGGAGGAAGCCGCGATCGTCGGGGAGATCAACGCGAGCGGGGCGGCCTTTCTCTGCGCTGCGCTGGGATCGCCCAAGCAGGAACGCTTCATCCACGCGCACAGGGAAGCGTTGCGCGTGCGCGCGGCCATAGGCGTCGGCGGGAGCCTCGACGTCTGGGCGGGCGCGCAGAAGCGGGCGCCGGCCTTTTTCAGGGAGCACGGCTTGGAGTGGCTGTACCGGCTCGCGCGGCAACCGTCGCGGATCAAGCGCGCGGCGGCCTTGCCGCTGTTCATGCTGCGCGTGCTGGCCAGCGGGAAGCGATGAGGCGGCCGGGCGAATTGCAATTCCGAATGCCTTACTGTTTCCTGTTTGCAACAATAATGATCAATGCCTGCGGAATAAACAGCCATGAGCCGGAAATGGGTTCGGCGATGCAGATCACGACCGAGAGCGCCAAAAGCGTCCAGCCCAAAGAAGCGGGCGCAGGGCGCTGCTCGCGCCGAATGGAAAGATGCACCGCCTGTCCAAGGAGTATGATGAATATTCCGCATGCAAAAAACCAAAAGGCAAACCAACGGTCAAAATCGCCGGCCACCGCATCGACAAAACCGTCGCGCATGATTTCCCAATAGATGTCATGCATCAAAAGAATTGCAACAGCGTTGTGAATCACGCCGGTCAGCATCAAAAATATTCCGCTGTATTTCCAAATTTTCATTTCATTCCTCCTTCGCCGGTTCCGGCGATACGCTGCTCTTGATTCAGGACGTAGTACGTGTAACGCTTGTCGCCGACTTTTTCAATCGTTCCGTCATCCACCATCACGCGCGCCCTTCTCAAAATAGTCGCGGTGGCATACGGCGTTCACCACTGCTTCACGCAAGGCATCTTCCGGTAATTCAAGAATGTTTTCCCGGCGGAGTCCCTCGATTTTGTAGCTGATGCGGAGATGTTTTTTCAGAAAAACGATAGCATCGTCCACATTGCTGACGATATCGCCGTTCAACTCTTTTGCATCAAGGATAATCATGGCCTCATTCTTCTCAAGAGTGCGACAAGCGTTGATGATTGCGTAACGATCGTCAGGCGGTTTCGCCGCGAATCAGGCTGACCGGCAGGCAGTACAACCGCTCCATTGCTTCATCCGGGTTGCCGATTCGCCGAAGCATAAGATCGATCATCAATATCGCGGCGTCTTCGATGGGCTGGGCTATGGTGGTCAAGAAGGGGTGATACGTGCGAATATACGCGGTTGCGTCGTAGCCGACCACCTTGATGTCGCCGGGAACGTCGAGAAACAGCTTTTTTGCTTCGCCTATAAGCAGGAGCGCGGTCAGGTCGTCCGTACAGAAATATCCGTCCGCCGCGCCTTCCCGGAGTATGGCTTTGAGCTGCATGGTTTTGAGCGCAACGGTCGGTTGGGTGCATTTGTACAGGATTGCCTCCATGCCCTTTTCGGACAGTGCGTCCGCACAGCCCTCATAGCGTTTATAGGTCGGATAATCGGGATTGTTTTCGCCCGTCAGTATGGCGATTTTTTTTGCACCCGCCCGTGTCAGCGTTTCCGCCGCCATGCGCCCGCCTGCGTAATTGTCGCTGCTGACAATCGGAATGTTTTTTGAAATGCTGCGGTCAAATGCGATGATTGCGGCGCCCGTAGCCTCATATTCCTCAATGTTGGCGTTATGCGTTCCGGTAATGATGCCGTCAACCTTGTTTGCCGCGAGCATCCGCAAATATTCGCGCTCCTTCTCTCTGTCCGACATGCTGTCGCAGAGGATGACCTTATAACCCTTCTCAAAGAAACGGCGTTCAAGTTTTTCGACCAATTCCCCGAAGAACGGGTTTGACACGCCGGGGAAAATCAGCCCGACAAGGTTCGTCCGTTTCCCTTGCAGCGAGCGCGCAACAGCGCTGGGAAGGTAATTCAGCTCACGCATGGCCGCGTTAACCTTTTCGACCGTTTCCTTTCCGAGATAGCCGTAATTGTTGATGACGCGGGAAACAGTCGTCACCGAAACGCCGGCTTTCGCCGCCACGTCCTGCAGTTTCGCCATAATGCTCACACCCCGTCAGAATTTGACGCTTGCTTCCATTCCCCAAAAGGAACCTTTTATCTTCGCGCCGGGATCCGGAGCTTTTGCCGTTATGAAGATGTTGCCGTTGCCGTTTTGCGGGAAGAAACGTCCCGTAATGGATTTCTCGCCTTTATTGATAAATATCTCGAACACGGAGCGGTCAATGAAGATATTCAAAACCATATCGCGCCCCGCGCTTACCTTTGATTTTCTCACCGTGTCGCCGCGCTGTTCGCGCCAACCCGTCACGGCGCTTCTGTCCGCGCAGACCTCGCCGGACAAGCTGTCAAACGAAACGGTCAGCGCGTTTTCGCCGTTTTCGTCCGCTGCCGACAGAACGGATCCGCTCACGCCTTCGGGTATGCGGAGTTCCAATTCGCAGCGGTTCGCCTCTGCGCCCATCGTGCGGACAGGCCATATGCCGTTTCCCCCGACAGATATGTCCCTTCGCTCTTTTCGCAGCGTTTCCGTTTCTTTTACGGGATAACTGAAAAGCCGCCCTTCTTTCAGCGTCAATTCCCTGATCAGGCTGAGGCAGTGCGCCCAGTTTTCCTTCTCCGTCGGCGTGTCCGTATCGGGCAAACCCACCCACCCGACGGCAAGAACGCGTCCGTCCGGCGCGGTCATGGCCTGCGCGGCGTAAAATTCAAAACCGTCGTCAAAATTTCGCAATGTTCCGTCAGAGAGAATGGTGTTTGTTTCGTCGTCGTAAGCATCGCCGACCAAAACCATATTCGGGTGGATATTGGGATACGGGGCGACGCTTTGCGCCAACCCCTGCGGACAGAAGATTAAAATCGGCCGTCCGTCAACAAAAACCAGATTCGGACATTCAATCATATATCCCATAAACCGTTCGGAAAAATCCAGTTCGCCCGACAGCTTCCAATTTCTCGCGTCTTTTGACTTGTAGACCAAAATCTTTCCCTGTAACGTTTCGTTTTGCGCTCCGAGCAGCATGCGGTATTCGCCGCCATGCGAAAACGCCTGCGGGTCGCGGAAGTGCGCGGTGTATCCGGCCGGTGGTGCGGATATAAACGGCGGAAAGCGTTTTACGAACTTACCGGTTTTGTCCATCGCCGCGCACACCTGGCAAGAGCGGCGCGCGCCATCGTCGCTTCGGGCGTTGCCCGTATAAAACAAAAGAAATTCGTCCCCTATCGTGAGAGCGCTGCCTGAAAATACGCCGTGGCTGTCAAACTCGGTATCGGGGAGCAGGGCCAAACCCCGATATTCCCACCTGACCAAATCGCGCGAAACGACAGCCGCCCACGACTTCGCGCCGTGAACCGCGCCGAAAGGGAACGCCTGGTAAAACAGACGCCACAGCCCATTATAATAGGAAAATCCGTTGGGGTCGTTCAAAAGACCGCTCTTGGGGCGAATGTGGTACGCGGGGAGGCCGGCCGAAGCCGCCGTTTGCATCTCAACCCGCACGAGATGTTCCTTTTCGTATTCCGAATAGTTTTTGTATTTTCCCCGCCGGTTCCGGTTTTCCGCAGACATACGCAACGTTTTTCTCCTGTGTCGGTGTTTGGGATCGACCGCTCGAAACGGACGCTTATCTTATTATGATACGCGAGGCGTTAAATGTCAAGCGTTTGAGATAAATTTGCGGAAATGCGCGATTAAAAGCACAGAAAAAATCAAATTATTTTATGATAAACGTTTGACATTATATTTCGAATGTGTTATGCTGAGCGCATGACGGTTGTTCGGAATGCACGCCTGCGCGCCGCGCAATCCCATACGAGGAGGAAACCATGAAAAGCATGGATCACAGGGCGGTCGCCGAAAGAATAGCAAACGCGCTCGGCGAAGG
>JAISNR010000027.1 GCA_031276135.1 Eubacteriales Family XIII. Incertae Sedis bacterium
GCCACATCACGGTTTCGACCTGCGGGCTCGTTCCCGGCATCGAACGGATGGCGGAGGAACTGCCGCAGGTCGGCCTCGCGATCTCCCTGCACGCGCCGAACGACCGCCTGCGCGACGCGCTGTTGCCCGTGAACAAGCGTTACAACACGAAATCGCTGCTCGAAGCCGCGCGCGCGCACATCGCGCGGACGGGACGGCGCATAACCTTCGAGTACGCGCTCATGGCGGGGGTGAACGACGGCGCGGCCTGCGCGAAGGAGCTTGCGCGCCGCCTTTCGGGCATGAACTGCCATGTGAACCTGATCCCGTTGAACCGCGTGGAGGAAACGGGCTTCGAGGGAAGCGGCGGCGCGGAAACGGAGCGTTTCCGCGCCGCGCTCGCGGATGCCGGCGTGCGGGTCACGGTCAGGCGCGGACTCGGCGCGGACATCCGCGCCGCCTGCGGGCAGCTGCGCGCGCAGGCGGCATCAAGCGGCCCGGCGCGCGCGCACGGTAGGCGCGAAACCGGATCCGAATAAAAAAATCGCCCAAAATCATTCCATATTTGCACGGTCTGCGATCGGATGAGCGCGTGAAGCGCACTCATCCGATCGCATTTTTTCCGCTTCGGACCGGACAAAGCCGGCCGTTGGCGGGCGATCGAAAGGGACGGGGCCGGTTGAGAGGGCGCGAGGGCATCAAGCAAGCAAACAAGCCGTTGTTGGTTTATTCCAAACAATACGGCATGTTTTACCGTTTGTCAATAAATTTTCCTTGAAAAACATGGCATCCTGTGGTAGAATTTAAAAATCATGACGAGTGAATTCATAGAAATCATCGAAAGCATCGCGCCGGATCCCAACCTGCTGATGTGGAAATTCGAGGATGCAGACAAGGAAATACAAAACGGGGCGCAGCTGACGGTTCGGGAAAGCCAGCGCGTATTGTTGCTGTGCGAAGGCACCGCCACCGATGTGTTCGAACCGGGCCTCCACACATTGAGCACGGAAAACATCCCCGTTCTGACCAAGCTCAAGGGCTGGAAATACGGTTTTAAAAGCCCTTACAAAGCGGATGTTTATTTTTTCAACATGCATCGGTTTATCAACAACAAATGGGGAACGCCGGCACCGATTCTGATCAACGATCCCGAATTCGGCAATATCCGCATACGGGCATTCGGCAGCTTCGATGTCGAAATCTCCGATGTGAAGCTTTTTTTCGGCAAATACGCGGGCACATACGGCAGGCTGACGATTTTTGAATTGCAACAACAGTTGCGCGACATGATCGCGCCGAAATTCGGCGAGATTCTGGCAACCGAAAAAATCCCTCTCATGGAAACAGCCGGCAATATGAGCGCCCTGAGCGAAAAGGTCAGGCCCCTGCTGATTCCCTATTTTGAGCAACTTGGAATCCGCTTGACCGCCTTCGTCATCACCGGCGTCAGCCTCCCCGACGAGGTGACGGCCCACTTCGACAACATCAGCAACATGAACATGGTCGGCGACATGAAGCGTTACACCGCATTTCAAACCGCCAAGGCCATAGGGGACGAAAACAGCGGATTGCACGCCGCGACCCGGCAGGGGGTCATGATGGGAATCGCGGTGAAACACATGCAGGGCGCGGAAGCCGGCGGAACGGGCATGGGCGAAACGATGGAAGCAAAGCTGCAAAAGCTCAAGGATCTCTTTGAAAAGGGCCTGATCGACGAAGAGGAATACAAGGCAAAAAAGGCCGATGTGCTGGCGGAGCTCGCGTGATTCCGATTGAAATTTTGAGCGATAACGGGTGATCGATATGGCGGAAAACAAAGCGCTCTCCTTTCTGGAAAGCCTGAAAAAGACGGCAACGACTCAAAAGAGCTACGGCGAGTCCACGGAGGATTACCCGCCGGCCATGGACGCCGCGCTCTGTCCGAACTGCGGGGCGGGGCGGGCGAAGCAGGACGGCCTTACCCACTGCGCCTATTGCGGACACAGGTTTCTGGATGTGAATTTGGACGACGGCATCTATCTCAAAAAGGAGGACAATTCCCCGCATGTTTAACCGATCCGGCATCGGCAAGGCGGAAGAACGCGCTTGGCGCGAGGAACTCCGGGAAATTGAAACCCGGTGGTTTGCCTTTCTCGAAAAACTCGAAACGAAGATGGAAGAGTTGTGCTCAGCAGCCCTGCCGGAGTTGCGGGCGTTGCGGCGCGACCCCGAAAGCTACCGTGTCTATGACAAGATGCTTTCAGGCGTGTCCGGGCAGCTTGACAACATCAGGAAAAAGGCTTTCGACACCCATGACGAAAAGATCATTTGTACCTGGTATCGTTTTAAAGAGACTGTCAAAATGACAGATTCTCTCTATGATACGGGCTATGCGTTTCGTCAAAAATGCACGGATCGCCACAATGAATTTGAAGAAATCCACCTTGGATGGCACGAGTTGCTGCAGGGTACGCGCAAGGAAAATCTGGAAGAGGCATACGAGCGCATTCTGAAAATCTTCAACGACGCCAAAGGAAAATTCACATGCAAGCAGTGCGGCGCGCCCATTCCCCTTGAAAAGATGTATGTGATCAGCGTCCATCTGGCCTGCCCGGCCTGTTCCACGCAAAACACCTTTGACCCGGGTTCGGATGTCAGGGGACTGTCGTTTATCGCGCGGGATCTTGCGGAAAAGCGGGTCGCCCATCTCTACGAGGCGTATCAAAACGGGGGGCGAACTCCCGAACTGTATCGGAACTATGCCCGGGCGCGCTGCGACGAACTCAATCGCATGCTGCCCGACTTTAAGGAGCATCACGAAAGACGGTATCTTATCGAAACACAAGGAGAAGACAATGGATAAGGATTATCTGGAACCGATTCACGGCATTTCCCTGCAAGACTACGCGGCCATGGCCAAGAGAATGGTGCAAGGGGTGGACGAAACCCTGATATTCGAGGCCATGGGCATCGACCGCGCCATCTGGGACGAGCTCAATACCCTCTGGCCCCAGCGGATGGCCGAAGACCCGAGCTTCCAAGTTTCCGTGCTGTACAGCCAATATTTTTCCGAAGAAAGCCATCCAAAGCTGGACGGGATCCGCGCGGATGTTTCTTCGGAAGGGGCGGCCAATCTGGAACGCATCAAAACAGACCGCTATTTCTTTGAAGAACTTGCGGGCGCGCGGAACGCGGCCTATGAATACGGCTTGGACGGCGCGCAGTGGATTCTGGATAATTTTGGAATAAATCTCGCCGACTTTCAATCCGTGAGCATGCGGTACGGCGAAGAAAATCAGAGGATCGGCACCGAAGCGATGCTGGCATATCTGCACTATCAGGACGAAAAAAAAGAGGAATACGCAGAAAGGTTTGCCGCAGAACGTGGCGGCAACGTGGCGGACGACGTAGAATTTTGAATGTTGCCAAAACCGGACGAATGTCGTGGCGGGGATCGGCAACCGATCGGATTCCGGTGCGAAAATTTATCGATGGGTCCATATTCTTTTTCCTGCCGGTCTATGATATAATAAGTTTTCGAACGATGCATTTCCAAACGATTTCCTGCGACTGCCGCGATTGCGGACGCGTCGCGGCGGAGGCTTAGAAATGAAGGCTAAAATTACAAGGATGACCATTTTGTGTTTTCTTGTCGGCATGTTGGTGATCCTGTTGACGCTGTTTTTTTATCTGCGGGCCGCTTTCGGCGCCATCACCGAGGACACGTTCAGAAAACAGGCGGGGGAATATGCCAATATGATCCGGAATCAATTCGAAAACCCCGTTTCGTTTCTCTCCGGCCTGGCGAGCATTGCGGAGGCGCAGATCGCGTCCGGAGATACGGACAGGGTCGCCTTGCAACGCCTGATCCTTCGCGCTTTTGACGAGTATGAAATCTCCGAGGGCACGGCCTTTATGATGGAACCGAACGCCTACGACGGGCAGGACGCCGAATACGCGGGCACGAACTACGGCACAGAAAAAAGCGGAAGAATTTCCTATTATTACTACCGCGACAACGGCCGCACGGCCTATCAGCCCAAGACGGACGAGAACGACCAAGAATTCGTTCAGGCGTATTACACGCTGCCCAAGGAGCGCAAGCGGGCGGTGTTTTCCGACCCCTATCTGTACACGGTCAACGACAGCACGGCGTTCATGATCACGGCGAGCCAGCCCATGATCGACGATGCCGGCAAGGTGCTGGGCGTCATAACGGTCGATATGTATCTGGACAGCATCTACGAGGCTTTGTCGAGCGAAAAGATATATGAAACGGGATACATCGTCATCACGACCGAAACGGGCAAGGTGCTCTACAGCCCCAATCTCGA
>JAISNR010000042.1 GCA_031276135.1 Eubacteriales Family XIII. Incertae Sedis bacterium
CGCCTTCGTGCCGTCCGCATTCACAAAACCCCTCGAGTATACGTGGTCGTGACCTTGGAGAACGAAATCCGCATCCAGCTGGGCGAATACCGGGCACCAGTATTTCCGCGCGTCCACCACGTCGCTGTCCGTTATGTGCGAAGCGCCCGTGTAGAGCGACTTGTGGAAGCCCACCGCCACCCACTGGCCTCTGGCCTTGGCCTCGTTCACTGCGGCGGTCAGGAATGTCTTTTGGGCCTCGCGCGCGTCCGCGTCGCTTCTCGCGGCTTCCAGATTCAGCATGACAAAGGTGGCCGGGCCGTAATCGAACGAATAAACGATGTTTCCCTGCTGCGCCGGGGCGTTGATGTGGCGGTTGAACGTATTGTTGTCATGATTTCCCTGAATTGCCGCTATGAGGTAATTGGAAAACATCTCTTGGCCGCCCTCGGGGAAGGCGCCGTTGTTTTTGAACATCCACTCCCATTGGCTTTCGTTGGTGGAGGTGTCCGTTATGTCGCCGGCGAGATACACGAAATCGGGGTTCATGTCCGCAACCTCGGCGAGCGTGGCGCCGAGCGCCTCGGCGTTCGTCGCGTTCGACACCTGCGTGTCCGCGAGATAGACGAACTTGAAGCTTCCGGTGTCGCCGGGTTCGGGGGCGGTCTTGAATTTGCCCGCAAAGGTGTTCGGGGCTTCGCCCAGCGTGTAGTTGTACACGGTGTCGGGCGCAAGGCCGGAAACGGCTATTTTATGGAAATATTTGTCGGCCGCGCCGACCGAGCTTTCGCCCGTGAAGGAAAGGGGGCCGCTTCCGTCGTCCAGCGTGACGGTGGAAGGAGAGGGTTTCACGGTCGTAAACGTGAAATTCGCCTGCGTCGAGGGTGCGTCGCCCATGTGCACGTTGACCTGCGCGGGCGTGGCTTCGGCGTCGGGCTCGTCGCTCGGTTCCGGTTCCGGCTCGCCGCTTTCATAAATCGCGTCCAGCGTCATGCCCCAGTATATGTCCGAGCTGTAGTTGTCGCGATTGTGCAAATCCACGGCGATGACATTGCCGTCGCCCTCCACGAGGAATTGGCGGTAAGCCGTCAGATCCACGACGCGTTGGCTCCCCGCATCCTTGGCTTCGCCCACATATCCGGCCGGCGTGCTGTGTCCCGCCGTCTCGTCAATATACATGGAATCAATGAGTTGACCGTTCAGGTACATGTTGTATCCGTCGTCGAAGGCGAGCTTGGCGCTGAGGCTTTCGATGTCGGCTATGTTGGCGGCGGAAAATGTCGTGCGCAGATAATAGGTGATGTAGGCATTCGGGTTCTTTTTGTTGGCAAGCAGCGTGCCGACTTCGGATATTTTGCCGAACGCGCCGTAGTCCGATTCGGACTCGGGGTAGCCCAGGGGTTGCGGGCCGGCGTTCCAGGCCGAATCGTCGAAAGCCTTGCTGCGGAAGTCGGACGTGACGTCGCCGAACAGGCTCGTGTTCTTGTCGTCGTACTTCCACACCGCGTGGGTGCCGATCAGCGTCACGGGCGTGCCGCCCGCGGACGCGGTGAGGACGCCAAAGCCGTTGCTTAGCGACGCGAGCAGCAGCGATACGATCAGCGCTATGATCGTCAATCTCTTTGCCGTTGCGGTTTTGCCGTGGTGCATCATGTTGAATGTCATTTTTTCCTCCTTGATCTTGTTTTTCCTTATGAGGGAATAATTATGGGGCATTGGGGCGCGCATCCGTGTTTCGAAGCTTTGGAGATCGATTGCCGCGCGGCGCCGTGCGGCGAAAACGGGGAAGCCGGCGATCCCCGCCGTTCCGTTGCGAAATGAACGGACCCTAAGCGGACGCTTCATCGGAATGCCTGCGCCTTTTTATGATCAAATATCCAAGCAATAGGTTAACCATAAGGCTGGCAAGAAACAGGGCAAGCAGTATCCCCGAATACAGCCGGTTGTCACCTTCGCTTTGGATATCATTGGTCAAGGGTGTTTCTTCTTCGCTTATGCTCTTCAACTCGAGGCTTTCCGCGTCGCGCTCGGCGCCCGAGTCCGCGACCTCGGCGGCCTCGTCCGGCGTTTCGGGGGAAGCTTCCGTTTTCACGGGCTGCGGCGGGACGGGCACGTCGCTGAGCGGCGTTTCCTCCTCCGGCAATTCCGCCTCCGGCTCTTCCGGCGGCGCAACGACGACGGCGTCCGCGCGCGTTATGGGTATGCGCCGCCCGACGCTGTTCACGGCGGTGCTCACGCTCCCGCCTTCGATCGTGTACAGCTTCACGCGGTCGATTTCCACATACGAATCCTCTTCGCCCGAATACGCGAGCCGCACGTCCGCCGTCACGGTTCCCGCATACTCGTTCTCATCCGAGAAGAAGCTGAACCACGTCAGGCCCCTCGCCTCCGTCGGCCCCGCGGACATCCCGTCCTCGCTGTAGCTGACCGATTTCACCTCGACGCCCTCGCCGCAGCCGAGCGCGAATTCCGCGCCCGCATAAGCCTCAGGCTGTTCCACGGCCACGCTCAGAGAGAATTCGTTCTGCGATTCTTCCAAGCTTATTTCCGCCGCGCTGTTTACGGTGGCCGCGAAGCACTGAAGCGGCGCGAGCAGCGCCGGCAGACAGACCATCACCATCATGCATATACTCTTTTTCAAAACGCACCATTCCCTTCTTGAATCAAATTTATACTATGGGTATATTGTAAACCCGCGCTTGTTAAAACTTCTATCCCGTGAACTCAAAATCTGCGTCAACTGCACGGAATATTTCACGGGCTGCCCGAATCGCGCGGCTTTTTTATAAAATTTTCCTTTCCGTGCATTTCGCGGCAAGCGCATACGCGCCCCTGACCGCGACGTTGATGAACAGAATCAGCAGGCTCATCGCCGCCGCCTGGCTGATGTCGCCCGCCTCCTCCATGTGCGTGATCGCAATCGAAGCGACCTTGAATTTCGCGCCGTACAGGAACACCACCGCCGAAACCGTCACCATGGAATTCACGAAATAGTACATAAAGATCTCCAGGACGGCCGTCAGGGACAGGGGCGCGCTCACGCGCAGGAACAGCCGCAGGCGCGAAACGCGCATGCTGTCGGAAACGCTCTCGAATTCCCGGTCGAGCTTCTTGAGCGAGCCGGTCGCGGTGATGAAGGGCACGGCGAAATAGTGCAGGATGTTGGACAAAACCAGGATCACGACCGTTCCGTATATGAAATGCAGGGGATTGCTTCTCGCGTTGAAGAAGAATATGAACGAAACGCCCACGACCATGCCGGGCAGCGCGAGCGGCAGCGCGGCCAGCAGCTTGCCGTACCGCCGCAGCGCCGCGAAGCCGTCCGTCTTTTCCATCATGTAGGCGTAGACGAACGCGAACGCCGTTCCGAACACCGCCGTCAACAGGCTCATCCACAGCGAGTTGAAATAGCTCCCGATGCCGCCTGTGGAAGCGTTGAACGAAAAATGCCGCAGCGTCAACGCCATGTTGTAGGGGTAATATTCGGTCAGCGCGCCCATGAACAGCACCGCGATCAGAAAGAGAAAGCACGCGCTCACGAGGGCGCAGAAAACGAAAAAGACGGCGTCCCGCCACGCGCATTCCCGTATGACGAGCCGCGTCGCCTTGGCGTTGACCGTGCTCGCGTTCCGGCTGCTCACGGCGCGGCCCGCGATGAAGGAGAGGACGGCGGGCAAGAGCAGGAGCGTTCCGACCACCGCGCCCATGTTCATGTTGAACTGCCCCGCGATCTGCTTGTAGATGTCCGTCGCCAACACGTTGTAGCCGCCGCCCAGCACCTTGGGCGCGCCGAAATCGGTGAAGGCGAGCGTGAAGCACACGAAAAACACATTGACGACCGTGTACCTTATGTCGGGCAGCGTTATCCCGAAAAACTTTCCCGCCGCGGAAACGCCCATGGAATCGGCGGCCTCGTACAGCCGCCCGTCGGCGACCTCGAGGGCCACGACGAACATCAAAAACGCCTGCGGAAAGGTATAGATGATCTCCGACAGGATGATGCCGAACCTGCCGTAGAGCTCCGTTTCCACGCCCAGCCCCGTGAGGATTCCCTGCTTTCCGAACATGTACACGAGCCCCAGCGCGTGCACGACCGTCGGCAGGAAGATCGGAATCAGCGCCGTATAGCGGAAAAAAGCCTTGCCGCGCATGTTCGTCCGCGTCAGCGCGTAGGCGTAGGCGAAGCCGAGCAGCACACTGCACAGGGTCGTCACGAAGGAGATGTCCACCGTATTGCGGACAGACACGCTGAGCGAGGGCGAGCCGAAGTAATCCGCGTAGTTTTGAAGCCCCGCGAACGACCCGTCCGCATCCAGAAACGCCTTGGAAAACAATGAAAAAAGAGGGCCTATCTGGATTAAAGTGAAGCCCGCAAGCAGCGCGAGCAGGAGCGCGAGCTGTGCGGGCCGCACGCGGCCAAAGACCCTCTCGAACCCGGCGGGCACGGCTTACATCACCCGCGCGGCCGGAGGGGGATATTTGATCAGATGCTCCTCGGGGATCCGCAGGTACAGCCGCGCGCGCTCGCAGAGGCCGATCTCGTCCGCCCTGTCAGAGGATATGTCCACGCAGATCTCGGTCTGCCCGGGCAGGATGCCGTAGATGCGCGTCATCGCGCCCTTGAACTCAAAGCCCTTGATGTCGGCGGCCACGTTGCAGCTTCCGGGCGCATTGGAAATCTCGATGCGCTCGGGGCGAATCGCGCACACGACCTCGTTCGCGGGATAGAAATTCATGGCGCCGATGAAATTCGCGACAAAGGGCGTGGCCGGCCTGTCGTAGACCTCTCTGGGCGTTCCGGCCTGTTCCACGGTCGCGTTGTTCATGACGATGATCTTGTCCGCCATCGTCAGGGCTTCCTCCTGGTCGTGCGTGACCATGATCGTCGTGATGCCGAGCGCGCGCTGAATTGCGCGGATCTCTCCGCGCAGGCGCACGCGCACCTTTGCGTCGAGCGCGGAAAGCGGCTCGTCAAGGAGCAAATATGAAGGCGCGGGGGCAATGGCTCTCGCCAATGCCGCGCGTTGTTGTTGCCCGCCCGAAAGCTGACGCGGGTATTTGTTTCGGTGCTCGGACAGATCCACCATCCGCAGCACCTCATCTACCCTCGCCCGCATTTCTTCCCTTCCCAATTTCCCTTTGTGACGCAGACCGAACAGGATGTTGCCGGCCACCGTCATGTTGGGGAACAGCGCGTAGGATTGAAACACAATCCCAAAATTTCGTTTGCCGGGAGAGAGCGAGGTGCAGTCCCGGCCGTTTATGTAAACGCTGCCGCCGTCTGCGGTCTCAAGACCCGCGACGATGCGCAGAAGCGTGGTCTTGCCGCAGCCGCTCGGACCCAGGACGCAGACCAGCTCGCCCTTCTCGATGTCCGCGCTCACGTTCGCCAACACGGTCTGCCTGTCGAATCGCTTCGTGATGTTTCTGACTTCCAGATAGCTCATCGGCGCTTACTCCGCAGCGGACTTTGAATCGTACTTCTCAATCCACTTGCTCAAAATATCGTCCCTGTTGTTTGCGACCCAGTTGAAATCGTTCTCGATCAGTTGGCTCACGGGATCGATCTCATATCCTTCGTAATTGCCGTCGCCGCCCGTCGCGATGATCGGGTAATTCACCTTGTAGAGATCCATCGCCGCGTCGGAGATGGCCCAGTCGAGGAAGGTCTTTGCCGCCGGCTCGATCGAATCCTTCTTCATGAGCGCGTTCGCCTCCATATCCCAGCCGGAACCCTCCACGGGGAACACGACCTCGACCGGCGCGCCGTTCGCCTTTTGGCTGATGCCCGCGTAGCCGAAGCTCACGCCCACGACGCACTCGCCGGCCGCCGCCATCTTCGCCGGCTTCGAGCCGGAGTGCACATACTGATTGACGTTTTCATGCAATTTGCTAAGATAATCCCAGCCGGCCTCCGTATCCTTGCCCTTGAGCTGCAGCACGCCCGCCACCGTGAGGAAGCCCGTGCCCGACGAATTCGGATTCGACATCACGATATGGTCCTTCAGTTCCGGCCGCAGCAGATCCTCGTATGAGCCGATATCCGACACCGCCAGGCCCAGCTTGTCCAGTTCCACCGTGTTCACGATGAAGGCGGTTTCCCACGCGTCTATGCCCACCCAGGTCGGCACGGGCTTGTCGGACTTGAATTCGGGAAGAATGCGGTCCACGCCCTCGGGCGCGTAGGCTTCCAGCATCCCTTGGTCGTCGAGGATCATCATGGAAGAAGCGGCGGTTCCCCATACGGCGTCCGCCTGTGCGTTGTCCTTCTCCGCGAGAAGCCGCGCCGTGATCACGCCCGTGGACTCGCGCACGATGTTCACGGTGATGTCGGGATATTCCGCGTTGAACACCGCGAGATACTCCGTAACCTGTTCGTCCTCGAGCGCCGTGTACACGGTGATTTCGCCGCTCGTCGCCTTTTCCGCAGGCGCGTCCGACGCGTCCGACGTTTCGCTCGCGGTATTCGCCGCGTCCGCTTCGCCGCCCGCCGCCGCCGCGCTGTCCTCCTGTGCGCCTCCCCCCGAGCAGGCCGACAGGGCGATCCCCGCCGACACGGCCAAGAGGATTGCGATGCAAATTGTCAAAATGCGTTTCCTGTGTTTCGTTCTCATCTCCGACTCCATTCCGCCGCCTTGCCGCGGCCCAAATCCTGTGATGCCGGCCGGCACGCGCCGACCGAAACCGCGCGGGACGCTCCCGCAATACGTCCGATTACAGGAACAGTATAAATCCGATTTGCAAAGTTTCGATGGGTTGCATGTCAAATGTGTTCAAAATTTGCCGCGCCGCCGGCTTGCGGAAGTTGCGCGAAAAAGCCGCCGCGCGGCGGCCTTCGGACAGCGCGAAGATTGTCGGACTGTTGACAAATCGAACCAAAGTCTGTACAATTGGTACATTCGGCGGACCGGGGAACCGTGACGTCCGGGCAGGGAATTGTTGAATGCCCTTCCGCAATGCGGGCAAGCGGGGCAGGTAGCTTCGGAAGAAGGGAACAGGAGCGTCGTCGTTGTTTGAAGAAATCGAAAAGAATATTTACCGGATCAAGGTATCGTTGCCGCGCAATCCACTGAAGACGCTGAACAGCTATGTCGTGGTCGGCACCGAAAGGAATCTGCTCATCGATTTGGGATTCAACCGCGATGAGTGTTACGCCGACCTCAGCGCGGGCTTGCGCGCATTGCAGTTGGACATGGAGCGGACCGATATTTTCCTGACGCACCTGCACTCGGATCACAGCGGACTGATCCACCGCGTCGCGCGGGAGGATACGCGGATCTACATGAGCCGGGACGATGCCAAAATCAACAGCGGGTTCTTGCGGGACAAACTTGCCACATGGGAAAAAATAGAGAGATCGTATGTGAAGGCGGGCTATGCGCTGGACGAGCAGATCAAGACGCGGGAGGCGAATCCCGCTTTCTCGGCCGCCCCGGCCGCCTATTTTGAAACCGAGGATATCGACGACGGCGCGTTGATCGATCTCGGCGGCATTGTTTTGCAGACCGTTCATACGCCGGGCCATACGCCCGGGCATATGTGCCTGTTCGATGCGGAAAGGGGCGTGCTGTTTTCCGGCGACCACATCCTCTTCGACATCACGCCGAACATCACCGAATGGGAGGATCTCGACAATTCCCTCGGCGCCTATATGGAAAGCCTGAAGCGCGTCCGGCGCATGCCCGTGCGCAGAACGCTGACCGGCCACAGGGAGAACAAAGGCGATTTCGTCACGCGCATCGACGAGATCCTGGCACATCACGAAACCCGCTTGCGCGAGGTGCGGACGATCCTCGCGCGCGAACCCGGGCTTACCGCCTACGAGCTCGCCGCGAGAATGACTTGGTCCATCAATGTTCGGTGTTGGGAGGAATTTCCTCCGGGGCAGAAATGGTTCGCCGTCGGGGAAGCCTTGTCGCATTTGAGGTATTTGGAGTGCGGCGGCGTCATCCGCCGTGAGGAAGTGGACGGGCGGTACCGGAATTTTACGATCTGATCTCCGCGATCGCGTCCAAGAGCCGCCGTATGTCCGCAGGGCGGACCTCGCCGATGGTCCCGATTCGGAATGTGTCCGCGCGGGAGAGATTCCCGGGGTACAGCACAAAGCCATACTCCTTGACCTTTCTGTAAAAGTCAGGAAAGTCGAACTCGGAATTCGGATACAAAAACGAGGTGATGACGGGCGATTGCAGTACGTCTGTAAGAAGCGTCCGAAAGCCCAGGCGCTGCATGCCCTCGACGAGCGTCCGGTGGTTTTCGCGGTACCGCGCGTACCGCGCGGGGACGCCGCCTTCCTCCGCGAGCTCGTCCAATGCGCGGTCGAACGCGCGCACGACGTGCGTCGGCGATGTGTAGCGCCATTTGCCCGTCCGATCCATTTCCTGCCACTGGTCATGCAAATCCAAACAGAGCGACCGCGCGTTGCCCTCGCAGCGCGCAAGCACCTCTCGTTTCGCGATGACGAAAGCAAAGCCCGGCACGCCCTGAATGCACTTGTTCGCAGAGCTGATCAGAAAATCCGCCCCGAGCGCGCCGACGTCGAAAGGGATCCCCCCGAAGGTGCTCATGGCATCCACGATCAGCGCCTTGCCCTCCGCCTTGACCGCCGCCGCGAGCTCCGCAAGCGGATTGAGGAGGCCCGTGCCTGTTTCGCAGTGCACCAGAGCCGCATGCGTGATCTCGGGATTCTGCGAGAGGATTTCCGCCACGCGCGCCGCCTCGTGCGTTTCCGTTTCGCCGACGCCGTATTCGAGGAAATCGATGCGCAGCACGCGCGCCATCCGGACCATGCGCCGGCCGTAAGCGCCGTTGTGAACGATCAGGAGCTTCCCGGACGGAGGCATCGCGCTGCCGAGGCAGGCTTCCACGGCGAAGGACCCGCTGCCCTGCATCGGCACGGCGGTATATTCGCGCGGCTTCGTCGCCGTCGCGAGCGATACGAGTCGCCGCCGGACGCTCTGCACGACGCCTTCGTTGTACTCCGCGTCCCAAGTGCACCAATCTTGGAGCATGGCGTTCCGCACGCCCTTCGATGTGGACAGCGGCCCCGGCGTCAAAAGAATATATGGATTATCTGGTATAAAATCGTACATGCGCTGCGTCGTCCCCCGCCGTTTTTCTTCTATCATTACTGATTCGCAATTAAATGGAGAGCAGCATACGTTCCGCCGCTCGATCGCGGCGGATGTATTTTTGGAAAACCTCTTGTTCAATCATAGGACGGTTTTGTAAAATCCGATGACTTGTTCGTGTAAAATCCGCGTAAATTCCGGCATTGCCGGCAGCTTTGCTTTTTTCGCGTTTTAACTCCTTGACCTTGGAACAGTGCCAAGGTTTATAATAACAATATCAACAGAACGGAACGAGCCGCAGGCGAGTTCGCGTTTGTGCGGTGAACTTCGGTCCGGCCGGCGCCGGGGAATTCTCCCTCACATTCGTTCGGGACAAGTCCCCCACATTCGTTCGGGACAAGTCCCCCACGCTCGTTCGGGACAAGTCGAAAAGCGCTTTTCGAGCTGTTTGCTGCGCAAACGGCAGGACAGGCGCGCTGAGGAGGAGGAAACGAAAATGGCCTACATGCCCCTGGACAAGAACAAGTTTTATCTGAAAAAGGAAAAAATGACGAAGATCTACGACCTTTCGGCGCCGTGGGGCGTCGACACCCCGCTCTGGCCCTTCCCCGGCCCGCGGCAGGATCTGCTCTTCCCCCGGGGCCAGTATCT
>JAISNR010000043.1 GCA_031276135.1 Eubacteriales Family XIII. Incertae Sedis bacterium
CATGTGCGCGTCGTGGAGCACGAAACGCGGCTGAGCTCCGAAAACGCGCTCGACATCCTGCGGGACTACGACATCGTGGCCGACGGCAGCGACAATTACCCGACGCGCTATCTCATAAACGACGCCTGCGCGCTGCTCGGCCTGCCCGACGTATACGGCGCCGTGGCCCGATTCGAGGGCCAGGTTTCCGTGTTCTGCGCGCAGGATGGCCCGTGCTACAGATGCCTTTATCCCGATCCGCCGCCGCCCGGCCTCATCCCTTCCTGCGCGGAGGGCGGCGTCATGGGCGTGCTGCCGGGCATCGTCGGCACGATCCAGGCGGCGGAGGTGATCAAGCTGATCTTGGGCGGCGAAGGCGCTCTCATCGGCAGGCTCCTGCTCTTTGACGCGTGGCGCACGCGCTTCCGCGAACTGAGGCTCGAAAGGGATCCGGACTGTCCGGTCTGCGGCGAAAAAAAGCGCATTCGGGCGTTGATCGACTACGAGCAATTCTGCGGGCTCGGGCAGAGCGGCGGGGAGGCGCCCGCAGAATCCCTGACCGCGTCCGAGCTCAGGGCGCGGCTCGACGCGGGGGAACCCATACAGCTCATCGACATACGCGAGCCGCACGAGCGCGGCGGCATGCGGTTTCCGAACGCGAAAGCGATGCCGCTCGCCGGCTTGACGCGGCGCATGAACGAATTCGACCAAGGCGTCGACGCGGTGATCCTGTGCGGCGCGGGGCAGCGCAGCCTGTACGCGATCCGCGCGCTCAGGGAGGCGGGCTATGCGGGGAGATTGTTCAACCTGCGCGGCGGCGTGAACGCGTGGGTGCGCGGCGCCGGCGCCGACCCGTCCGCGAGCTCGCCCGAGGACCCGTCCTGCGCGGCCCTGAGCCGGGGCATCCGATGAAAACGCGATTTTCTGCGTTTGAAGGGCCCCGGGCGGGTATAAAGTATGCATTGTTTGAACCGCCGAATCCGAAATGCTTCGGCCGGTCCGTTTTATGAAAAATCACACCTTAATTGGAGGATAAAACCATGGACCGTTCGCCCGAGAAGGGAAACATTCACGAACTGGTTTCGCTGATGGTGGAGAGCTATCGCAAGGAACCGGACATCATCAAGATCGAAACGAACAAGCAGATCAACAAGGCGATCGTCCTCGACATCATCGAGGATCTGCGCTGTTTGATCTTCGCGGGCTTTTTCGGCGGAAAGCGTCTGCGGGAGGACGGCGTCGAATACTTTGTGGGCGAGCTTCTGGAAAACCTGATCTACAACATCGAGCGGCAGATCCGGCGCGCGCTGCGCACGCGTGTCCGCGACGAGCAAAGGGTGGCCGAGGACGCCAAGCGCATGACGCGCGCCTTTCTCGAAACCCTGCCCAAGATACGCCGGCTTCTGGCCATGGACGTGGACGCGTCCTTTGACGGCGATCCCGCCGCCACGGGCAAGGACGAGATCATCCTGTCCTATCCCGGCATCTACGCGATCATGGTCAGCCGGCTCGCGCACGAGCTCTATCTGCTCGACGTGCCGCTGATTCCGCGCATGATGACGGAGTACGCGCACAGTCTGACCGGCATAGACATCCACCCGGGCGCCGAAATCGGGCATCACTTCTTCCTCGATCACGGCACGGGCATCGTCGTGGGCGAAACGACTATTATAGGGAATTATGTTAAAATATACCAAGGGGTTACATTGGGCGCGCTCTCGACGAGCGGCGGCCGGCTGCTCAACGGCGTCAAGCGTCATCCGACCATAGAGGACTGCGTCACGATCTACTCCGGCGCTTCGATATTCGGCGGGGATACGGTCATAGGCGAGGGAACCGTCATCGGCTCGAGCGCCTTCATCACGAAGAGCGTTCCGAGAAACACGCGGGTCAGCGTCAAGGATCCGGATCTGCAGTTCAAATCCGACGATCCGGAGGGCGACAAGGGCCGGAGCGTGGATTTCAAGCAGGATGAATTCTGGGATTACGTGATTTGACGCACGGTGAGATCTTTAAAAGCCATCGCAAACACCCAAATCAAAACGCTCGCACGGAACAGAGAGGAATCCTTTATGCAAATCGCGCTCACAGGAAAATTGGCGAAGGCCATGGACATCAAACCCGCTTCTGCGGACCCGGACGCAAATCCGCTCTTTTCATGGACGGCAAATTGGACGAACACATTTGATGACGCCGAAGAGGATTTGATCGTAATGGTGAACGATGCCACGCGATTCACCGTCGCGCTCTTCGGCGTAAAGAGCGGCGGGTTTCGGGACATTGCGGAAAAGATGGTCGCCGCTGTCCGCAACACCTTGCTTGCGATGCAGATCAATCCGGAAGTTGTGGATGCATATTTGCGCCTGGCCGGCGAAGCGGTGTTTGTCGCAAACCGCGATCGCAAGAGGGCGGCCCTTGTGAGCCGGCAGGGATTGGAGGCCGCGCTCGTTGTCGGGGATATGGCGTATGAAAGCGAAGGCGAAAGCGGGTATATGGATACTTTCGGGCGTTTCGTAAGCGAAAAGCCCGTTTACTCGGGCAACAACCGCGAAAGGCTTTTCGTTCCCGTCGGGGAAATGGTCACTGCCTTGGCGGAGCTTACGGGCAAACCCGCCTACAAATACCGCGCCTTTGAACTGCTCGTCACGCTCGACTTGGAAATCTACAAGGCGACGAGGCGGTTGATCGTTCCGGCGGACATAGCGTTTCCGCGTCTGCATACGGTTTTGCAAGAAGCGTTCCGCTGGGACGGCGCCCATCTGTACGACTTCAGGATATTCGAAAGAGGAAGAAAAAGAAAACCGGCGATCCGGCTTGTCGCGGGCGAGGAGGATTTGCTTTATGACAGCGGCGCGATCTTAATGGCAGAGCATACGCTGTCGGAATACATGCCGGCATACAAGCACATCCGCTACACCTACGATATGGGCGACAACTGGGAACACGACATCAAATTTGTGCGGGTGATAGAGGACTGTGCGGAGGAATCGCCGCGTCTGCTCGAAGCGAGCGGACAAAGCCCGCCGGAGGATATCGGCGGGGTGGGCGGATTTATCAACTTCCGCGAGGCATTCCTCGATCCGAATCATCCCGAGCACGCAGAAGCAAAAGCGTGGATCGGGTATTGGTCGCCGGAACTCAAGGAATGGGACAGCCGCCCGCGCGTCATATCCTGTTGAACGGCTCTTGTCGAACGGCGGTCGTCAGCGCAGCTCGATCTCCGTGGCCTTCTCGATTTCCTCGGCGCTCAGGCCGCTCTGATAGCAGAGTTCCAGCAGCTTGTCGCCGAGCGCCTTGGGATAGACCTTCACGGCCTTGCTCACGACGTCCGTTTCGTCGCGGTTCCGCAGTATGAACGCGGCTGGCTCGAAGATCGCGAGCGCCGCGATGATGCCGTTGAGCGGCGCGATGAGGGCGGCAACCAAGGCGTGTCCCATGGCTTCCATGTCACTCATGTTGCCCAACATGGCGATTGCGCCCACCAATATTCCAAACACGCCCGCGATGATCGATACCTTCGACAGCAGACGGAACAGCTCGGCGGCCTTCTGCCGATCCGCTTCCGGCAGGAAGTATTTGCGGGACAGGACGGCGTTGACCCCGCGCAGGAAGAGCTTGAAGTTCGAGGTCGCGATCAGGGTTGAAATCACCAAGAACAGGACGGCGAACAGGGCGGCCGGATTGAGGAACGCGGTAAGGTTCACGCCCTTGAGGGCGAACACCAGCAGGAAGCTGAGCAAAAATGCGGCGATGCCTGTCAGATACATGGGGATACCTCCTTTTCTGAATAAACGACGGCTCACGGAACACAAACAGTGTAGCACGGCGTTTGTGAATTGGTCATAGGGGGAGGATGAAGGTTCGATGAAGGTTTTTGCATTTGAGGGGAGGAAGCGGCGGCGCGGTCACATGACAAAAAAACGACCCGCCATACGAATGTAATCATCCTGCGCGGATTCGCAGGTTCCGAGCAAAAATCCCGGTTCTTTTTCGTACTCCCCCAAACCCCTGTAATAAAACAGCTTGTGCCGTTCGTCGATGATGAAAGGCGTTACGCCGAACGCCAGACATTCCTTGAACAGGAGCATTCGCCCTACGCGTCCGTTGCCGTCTTGGAACGGATGGATTTGCTCAAATTTGAAATGAAAGTCCACGATTTCCTTCAAGCCGATTTCCGAAAGCCTCGCATACGCGCCGATCAGGTTTTTCATTTCCGCAGCCACATCGCCCGGAGGCGTCGTTTCCCTTCCGCCTATGACATTCGGCAGCGCCTTGTATTCTCCCGCGTTGAACCAATCGAGGCGTTCCTGCGACGTTCCCCGCTTGATCATGGCGTGCATTCGCTTGATCATGTCCTCGCCGAGCGGGCGTTTCGCGTTTTTGAGCATGCAGTCAAAGCACGCAAAATGATTGACCGTTTCGATGATGTCGTCCACGTTTGCCGCCGTGTCGATCGCATTCGTTTCAAAAATATATCGCGTCTGTTCCTCGGAAAGACGGCTTCCCTCTATGCGGTTTGAATTGTACGCGAATCGGATCTGCGTCGCATGGTAGAGGCCTCCCTTGACGCCGTGCGTCATTTCATCGAGCAATCTGTCGTATATACTCCGCGCGTATTCGTTGTTCATAATTCATCCATCCAATCGAGCCTTTCCGCGCAATCGAAATTTCGTTTTCGTGCGTTCGGCGCGCGCGGCTTGGCCCTCTCCCGGCGGTCAATCGGCGCGGATCGGCAGGCGCAGCGTGACGGTCGTGCCGGCGCCCGGCGCGCTCTCGGCCTTGATCTGTCCGCCGTGCGCGCCGACGATCTCCTTGGCGATCGCGAGCCCGAGGCCGCTGCCGCCGCTCTCGCGCGTGCGGGAATCGTCCGCGCGGTAGAAGCGGTCGAATATCCGTTCGAGGTGCGCGCGCTCCATGCCCACGCCCCTGTCCGACACGCGGATGCATACCGTCCGCGCGTCCGCGTCCATCAAAACGCGGATGTCCTTTGCTTCCGCGCTGTATTTCACCCCGTTGTCGAGAAGAATGCGAAAGACGCGCCTGAGCGCGTCGGCATCGGCGCGGATTGCGATTTTCGCGTTCGCGTCCGCCCGGAGCTCGATGCGAAAATCGGGATGCAGCAAGCGCTGTTCGGACAGGCATTCCTCCGCGAGCGCCGTGAGCGCGGCGAAATCGATTCTTTCGGTATGGTATTGCCGGTTGCCGCTGTCCGTCCGCGCGAAGAAAAGCAGGTTTTCGATCAGCGCGTTCATGGAGAGGGCTTCGTGCCGTATGGCGCTTAGGCTGTCCGCGAGCAGGGCCGGGTCGTCCTTTCCCCAGCGCAGCAGCATGTCCGAATGCCCCGCGATCACGGCCACGGGCGTGGTGAGCTCGTGGGACGCGTCCGAGATGAAGCGCTTCTGCTTCTCGACGTGCTCGTTGAC
>JAISNR010000107.1 GCA_031276135.1 Eubacteriales Family XIII. Incertae Sedis bacterium
GTTACTACTCACCCACCACGCCATTTTTGCCCATCTCGGAACCTGCCGTCCCATATTGGCTTCCTCACGTAGCTTCGAGTACGCTCCGGGAGCCAAATGGGACGGCAGAACCCGATCTGAGCAAAACTGACGCGGCGTGTGAGTAGTTCTGATTTGAGTAGGTGAGTAGTAACCATTTTTCTGTTACTATTCAGGGCAATACCGTCCCAAGCAGCCCGGCGAACGGCTGTGGAAACAACTTGCCCCGCCTTGACAACAAACTGCGCGGAGGGTAGAATAGAAGATGCGGAGAGGATTTTTACGCGCTTCGCGGCATTCGCGATTCCGACAAGGCCTGCCGCGAGGAGGCCGGCGTAAAAATTTTGAGAAGCGTCTTTTACTTTCATTGCTATTTTTGCCGCCGACTTTGGAAGCGGAACGGAGGTTGTTATGTATACGTGCAATTTGGAGAGGTTACAGGAAAAAATCGATACATTCAAGAAATTCGGCGATACGGGCACGGGCGGCATTACGCGGCTTTCGCTTTCGCCCGCGGCGCTCATGGCCAGGGACGAGTTCGCGAAGCGCGCCAAGGCCATGGGCATGCGCCTCAAGACCGACGATCTGGCGAACATGTACGCCACCCTTCCCGGCAGCGAGGAACTGCCCGCCATCGTCATGGGCTCCCACGTCGATTCGGTGGTCAACGGCGGCAATTACGACGGGATCCTCGGTGTGCTGACGGCCCTCGAGGTGGCCGAAACCATTTATACGGAGAAGATCAAGACGCGCCGGCCCATCACCGTGATGATCTGGACGAACGAAGAAGGCTCCCGCTTCGAGCCCGCCATGATGTGCTCGGGCGTCGTCACGGGCAAGTTCGACAAGGCGCGGGCGCTCGCCTCGACGGACGCGAAGGGCGTCAGCTTCGCCTCCGCGCTGGACGCGAGCGGCTTCAAGGGCGATGAAAAAAACAGGCTGAACGCGAAGGATTACGCGGGCTATTTCGAGCTCCACATCGAGCAGGGCCCCGTCCTCGAAATGGAAAAAAAGGAAATCGGCGTCGTGGAGGGCGTCCTGGGCATGGTCAATTACACGATCTCGGTCAAGGGCGTTTCCGACCACGCCGGCACCACGCCGCAGAAAACGCGCAAGGACGCGCTTTACGCCGCGTCGCAGCTGATCGTCATGCTGTGGGAAAGGCTCGGCAAGCTGGATCCCGAGCTCGTGTTCACGACGGGAAAGATCAACGCTTCCCCGAACATCCACACCGTCATCCCTAAGCTGGTCGAGTTCTCGCTCGACGCGAGGCACAGGGATCCCAAGGTGATCGACCGGGTCGTCGATGTGATCAAGGGACTGCCCGCAGAGCTGTCCGGCTGCGCGGTGCGCGCGGATCTGAACTGGAGCCGCAACACCGTGCTGTTCAACAGCGAATACGTGGACGCCGTGGAGAAGGCCGCGCGGGACGCGGGCTACTCGTGGCGCAGGATCTACAGCGGCGCCGGGCACGATGCGCAGTACGTCGCCGAGGTGCTGTTGCCCGCGACGATGATCTTCGTGCCCAGCGTGGACGGACACAGCCACTGCGTCGAGGAATTCACGCCGACGGAGCTGTGTCTGAAGGGCGCCAACGTGATGCTGAACGCGATTCTGGAAATCGACAAGCGCTAGCCGGGGAACCGCAGCTCGGCGACCGCCGGCCCGGCCGCGCGTTCGACAGCGGGGGATCGGCCGGGGCGTCGGTCGGCCGGCGCGGGTCTAGCGCTTCGCCACGAAGTATATGCCCAAAAGCACCATCACCGCGGCGAAAATCGAACGGAAGTCGATCCAGTGAAATATCGGCACAAATCTGTCGATCAGGTAGAATAAGCCCAGGATGATCAGGATCAGTCCGAAGATCACCGCACCCGAACCTCTGCCGCCGCCCGCGCGCGGACGGCGAACGCCGGCGGGCGGAACCGCGCCGGCGTTCGCCGCGTCCGCCATATCCGCCGCCCGCGTGTCGGAAAATGCGCCGTCGTGGGTTTCCGCACCGCCGGGGCCGGGATCGCCGGCCGGCCGCCTGTTTGAGGTTTCCGGCTCATATCTCTTCTGCATGATGATCGCGGCAAAGATGTAGAACAGGATACCCGTTCCGCCCATCAGCGCGAAGATCACCATGAGCAGCCGTATGATCGCGGAATCCGCGTCAAAGTATTCCGCGATGCCGCCGCAGACGCCGAAGATTGCCTTGTCGGTTGTGGATTTGTACAATCGTTTGTTCGTCATCGCCAACTCCTTCATTCATATTTCAAAACGGAGAAAAAATGGATACAGATATCGATAAGTGCAGGAGGTTTTTCAGCGCCGACCGCTTTGCGGCAAACGCCGGAATCAAAATAGACGCCGTGTGCGAGGACGAGGTTGTCTGCAGCATGGAGATCCGCGACATGCATCTGAACGCGGGCAACATCGTGCAGGGCGGCGTCATATTCACGCTTTCCGATTTCGCCTTCGCCGTGCATTCAAATCTGCGCAGGATATGCGGAGGGGACGCGGGCCTGACCGTCGGGCAATCGTGCGGCATTTCCTATCTCAGGAGCCCCAAGGGGAGCAAGCTGATCGCCAGATCGATCTGCCTGTCGCGGGGCCGCACGATGTCCGTCTACCGCGTCACGGTCGAGGACGAACTGGGCAACCGCATATCCGAGATGCACGGCAACGGCTTCACCACGCGCGCATAGCGCGGGGCATTGCGGCAAAAAATCAGCCGGCCGAGAGCGCGCGGATCGCGTCGGCGTAGATCTTCGCGAGCCGGATCAGGTTTTCCTCGGAGATGTATTCGTCCTTTTGGTGCGCGAGCTCCGGATCGCCCGGGAAGCCCGGACCGAAGGCGACGATGTTCTTCGCGGCCCGTGCGTAGGTTCCGCCGCCTATGACGAGGGGGCGGCTCTCCGCATCGCCCGTGTGCGCGCGATATACCGACATCAGCGTTTCGACGAGCGGGTCGTCGGCAGGCACGTAGATGGGCGGCTTGTGGCCGAGCTTCACGAGGCCGAGGTCGTATTTGTGGACGACGGGCAACATGGCCTCGTAGACGCGGTCCCCCGTCATCGTCACGGGATAGCGGACATTGACGGTCAGAATCATGGCCTCCGCGTCGCCGGCGGCGGTCCCGACGTTGAAGATGAGCGGTCCGGACACTTCGTCCTCCATCGCGCAGCCAAGCCGCTCGCCGTGCAGATCGAAGCCGATGTGCCCGTTGTAAAAATCCAGAAATTCCAGCACACTCTCGTTTACGAGCCCTGTGCGCGGCAGGAAATCCATGAGCACGGAGATGGCGTTCAGCCCCCGTTCGGGCATCGCGCCGTGCGCGGCGATTCCGTTCGCGCTGATCTCAAGGCTCTTGCCCATGCCCTTCGCGTGGACCTGCCGGCCCGTTGCGATTCTGTATTCCGCAACTTTTGCTTTCAATTCATCGTAGGAATCCCCGCGCACGACGGCGCGCGCATAATCCGCGACCATGTTCGCCGCCGTGCCGCCGCTGAACTTCCGCAGTTCCAAGCCCTTCGCCGTCGTCTTGCCCAGCTTCTTCGCGAGCTCGAAGATCAGGATGCCCTTCTCCCCGTGTATTGCGGGGAAATCCGCGTCCGGCGTGAAGCCGAAATCCGGCGGGCCCACGCGGGCGAGGTAGCGCTCCATGCCGTTCCAACCGGTTTCCTCGTCGAGCCCGAGGATGAGCCGCACGCGCTTCGCAGGAGCGAAACCGTCCTCTTTCAGCGCCTTCATCGCGTAATAGCAGGCGACGGCCGGTCCCTTGTCGTCGATCGCGCCGCGCCCGTACACGCGCCCGCCCTCGCGTTTGCCGAGGAAGGGATCGCAGCTCCAGCCGCTGCCCTCGGGGACCACATCCAGATGCACGAGGATCCCCAGCGTTTCCGCGTCCGCATCCGCCGATCCGGGCGAATCGCCGCCGAATTCGATGTGTCCGCCGCAATCATCCGCATTCTCGACCGCGAAGCCGTCCGCGCGCGCAAGCGCGAGCATGTGTTCGAAGGCCGCGCGCACACCCGCGCCGAAGGGCGCGCCGTCCTCTGCCGGCGCCGCGACGCTGCGGATCGCGATGAGCGCGCGCAACCGGTCGATCATCTCCTCCGCGAGCGCGTCTATGCGCGCATGCAAGGATGTATTTTCATTTTCTTCCGTATTATTGCTGTGCATATTTCTCCTTCGCGCCGGCAAACGCGCCCGAATGCGCAAGCACCCGGCTTCCCGCCTCGGTCGGCTTGGCGGTTTCGCGGTACAGCGCCGCTTCCCCGAAGAGCTCCGTGCAGTATTCCAGCGCGCGGCGCGCCCGATCGGCGTGCCCCGACGCAGACAAGGGCGGCTTGTTTTCAAAATCGCCCGCAAGCGGCACGATCGCGTAGATGTCCCTGCCTTCGCTTCGGTATTTGTCCACCCATGTCGGCAAGACCTTGGCCTCGATCTGCGATATCTCACCGCTGCTCCGCATGAAGCGGATGTCCACCATCGCCATGAGCCCCTGCTCCGTATGGAGGCTGCCCGTCGTTTCCGCGCGCTGGTTGGAGAGGAAATTCCCGAGGGAATAGAACACGGGCACGGCGCGGTCCGCCGCGGGATACAGGTACGCCATGCCCTGCGGGACGTGGGGATGCGAAGCGAATATGACGTCAGCGCCCGATATGGCCGCCCGACTCGCGATGTATTCCTGATCGCCGTTCTGCGACAATCGATATTCGGTCCCCCAGTGAAAATAGCAGACCACGATGTCCGCGCCGGCCTCCCGCGCGCGCCGGATCTCCCCGTCCACGCGCGCGAGGTCGCCGTCGATATCCTCATAGCCGAAGGAATGGATCAGGGGGCGAAGCTCGTCGCTTATGGGGATGCCGTTCAGCGTCCTGCTCGCGCCCGCGCGCGGCGATTCGTAGGTGAACGCCACGAGCGCCACGTCGATTCCCTTGCGGGAGAGGAGAGGGCTCGAGGGTTCGTCCTCGGAAAGCCGCGAGCCGGCCGTCACAAGGCCCGCCGCGCGCGCGGTTTCGAGGGTTCTGCGCAGGCCCGCCGCGCCGCGGTCCAGCATGTGGTTGTTCGAGGTGAACACCGCGTCAAAACCCGCGCCGGCGAGCGCGTCGGCCAAGCTGTCCGGCGAGCTGAACGCGGGGTAGCCCGTGTAGGGCTCACCCCCCAGCGTGGTTTCGAGGTTGCAGAGGGCCAGATCGGCCTCCGCGACGTATTCCTTCACATATGCGAAGTTGTTGCCGAAATCGTAGTTTCCCGATGCGTCGTCCCGCTGTGCCGCGAGCTGCGGCGCATGCACCATCACGTCCCCTGCGCAGAGTATGCGCAGGGAAACGGGCGCTTCCGCAGGCGCGGATTCGGCCGGATCCCGGGTTTCCGCCGCAGGCCGGCCGGCCGCATCCTCCGCGCCTTGTGCCGCACCGGGCCCGGCGCAGGAAGAAAACAACAGAATCGCCGACAGCAAGCCTGTTACAGGCAAAAATAGCCTGAATTCCCTGCGGTTCACGGGGTTGCGGTCAATTGACCGCTTCGACCGCCGAAATCTCGGGATATTGGTCCCGAAGCATCCGTTCGATCCCGTTTTTCACGGTCATCTGCGAATACGGGCAACCCGCGCAATGCCCCTGCAAGCGCACCTTGACCACGTTGTCCGCCGTGAGTTCCACGAATTCCACGTCGCCGCCGTCCTGTTGCAACATGGGACGAATGTCGTTCAGAGCTTCCATAACCTTTGCTTCCATGAATATATCTCCTTTGTCCTGTGCGATCCGCTCAATCGCCGCTCGCGCTATGCGATGGCGTCAAGCAGTATTTTCAAATATTCCCGCGTCTTTTCGGCGATGGCGTCGAGCGCTTCCTTTTCGGCGGGTTCATAGGCACCCTGCTTCAGCTTGGCCTCAAAGGATACCGTTTCGTTGTACAGCTTCGTCAGCGACAGATTGCCGGACATGCCCTTGATGCCGTGCGCCGTGGCCGCGGCCGCTTCGATGTCGCCGGCGGCGAGATTGGCCGTCAGCTTGTCGAATTCCTCCGTGGCGAGAAAGGAATTGAGTATCTTGACGTAGATCTTCGCGCTGCCCGCAACGCGCCGCAGACCCGACTCGATGTCGATGTATGCATCGAATTCCGCCGCGTAGTGCGGGGATGCTTTTACTTTATCTGCCAATTCGCTCATGTAACGCCTCCTTTAATGTAACCTACTCTATGTTCTGCTTGCCCCTGCGCGGGGCCAGGGGCAAGGTGATCGTCACTTTTGTGCCTTTCTTCTCCTTGCTTTCGATCTCTATGGCGCCCTTGTGTTCCTCGATGATCTGGCGGGAGATCGCAAGGCCGAGCCCCGTGCCGCCCGCGCTTCTGGAACGCGCCTTGTCCACGCGGAAGAACCGCTCGAACACCCTGGATATCTGATCCTCCGGAATGCCGATGCCGTTGTCGCTCACGATGATGCGGGCGTTTCTGCCGCTCACATAGGCGTCGATGTCGATCCTTCCCTTTTCGTTCGTGTATTTGATGGCGTTGCTCAGGACGTTCAGCACCACCTGCTCGATCCGGTCGCGGTCCATATCGACGCGCATGTGCGCTTCCTCGTCGAACAGCACGTTCAGATGCTGTTCCTTGCTCTTGGCCATCATCTCCATCTTCTTCACGGCCGCCGAGAGGAGCAGAATGAGATCCCCTTCTTTTTTATACCACTTTTCCTGCTTATAATCAAGCCTTGAAAGCTGCAAGAGATCCTTTACGAGCCGGTTCATGCGATCCGCCTCGGCGTCCACGATCTTCAGGAATTCGAGCGCCGTATCCCTGTCGCTCTCGAGGCCGTCGAGCAACAGGGTTTCCGTGTAGCTCTTGATCGTCGTCAGGGGGGTTTTCAGCTCATGCGAAACATTGGCCACGAAATCCGTCTGCATGTTTTCCAGTTTTTGCTGCTCCGTGATGTCCTGCAACAGCATGATGACGCCGATGTCCGCGCCGTTTTCGTCCTGAAAGCGATCGTAGCGGATCGTGTAGGTCGCGCCGCCGTATACGAACACGTCCATCGCCGCGCCGTTCGCACAATTGCGGATGATGTCCTTCAGGCGCAGGTTCTCCGTGTACTTCTCGATGATGCGGTCGTAATGCTTGTTTTCAATGTCCTCCTCGCCGAATTTCAACATCTCCCGCGCGGCGGGATTCGCGTGCATGATATGGCCCGAGAGGTCTATGGCGATCAGGCCGTCGGCCATGTTTTTCAAGATGGCCTCGAGCTTGTTCTTTTCGCTCGACATCTCGGAGAGCGTCCGGTCCAGCTCTATGCGAAGCAGGTTGAACATCTCCGCCAAGCGTCCGATTTCGTCGTCGGATTTGACGCTGACCTCCTGACTGAAGTCGCCCTGCGCCATCTTCTCGGCCTTCTTCGTCACGTCATTGATCGGAACGGTGATGCTCCGCGCGATCAGGAAGCCGAGTATCACGGTGATGGCCAAGGCCGGCGCGATGGCCCGCACGAAGATCAGCTTGGCCTCGCCGATCGTTTTCCGAATGTCCGTCATGTCCGTTCGGAAATACAGGACGCCTTTGATTTCGCCCGCTTCGTCCATGATCGGAAAGGCCATGCTCTTCGTCGGGATCTCCTCGCCGTCGCGGGAATAGGTGGCATCGTATTCGCCGTAGGCTTCGTATTCGCCGTTCAGCGCTTTGAAGATCAGCGTTTCCTCGAGCACGCCGTGCGCGCTCTGGCCCTTGTAGTCGTTTGTGGCGGCGATGATCTCCCAGCGTTCGTCCACCACGAAGATCTCGTTTTGCAGCGTCCGAGCCCAAGCGTCGAGGCCCGTCTGTATCTCGTCGCGGTGCGCGGCCAAATTGCCGTAGGAAGCGATGGAAGCCAAGATCGTCGTTTCGCTGACGGTCTTTCTCAGATTGGAAGCGGTCGTTTCGTTATAATAAGCCTCAAGCTGGCTCATGATAAAGACGCCGATGATCGTGGTCGCTATGAAAACCAGCAGGATGTAGATGAACACGATCTTCCATCTTATGCTGCTCCAGATCCTTCTGCCCGCCATGCTCGGGTTACGGCCGCTTGAAATAGTAGCCGATCCCCCTTTTCGTCATGATGTATTTGGGATCGCCGGAGTCGTCCTCCAGCTTTTCGCGGAGCCGCCGCACCGTGACGTCCACCGTTCGGATATCGCCGAAATATTCGTAGCCCCAGACGTCGGACAGCAGCTGTTCGCGCGAAAACACTTTATTTTCTTTTTTTGCGAGATACTGCAAGAGTTCGAATTCTCGCAGCGTCAGGTCCAGCGGCACATCGTTCTTGCGGGCTTCGTAGCGGTTCGTGTCTATTGAGAGATTGCCGAATTCCTGCACGTTCGCGGGGTCGCCCTTGTCGCCGTCGTCGAGGTCCAGACGCCTGAAATTGGCCTTGATGCGCGCGATCAACTCCCGCATGCCGAAGGGTTTCGTGATGTAATCGTCGGCGCCGAGCTCGAGGCCGAGGACCTTATCGACCTCCTCCTCCTTGGCCGTCAGCATCAGGATGGGCACGGCGCTCGATTCGCGGACCTTCTTGCAGATCTCGAAGCCGTCGATGAGCGGCAGCATGACATCGAGCAGGATCAGATCGGGCTTGCCGTTCAGCGCCTTCTCGAGTCCGTTTTCGCCGTCGTAAGCCGTATCGACTTCAAACCCTTCTTTTTTAAGGTTAAATTGTATGATATCAGAAATTGATTTTTCGTCCTCAACGATCAGAACCTTCTTCGCATCCATCTGTTTCACCTTTCCGCATTTGGCATTGTCCGGCGGTCATCCGCCGGCATCGGCGGGCAAACCCTGCCGTTCCTTGGACCGCTTACAGATAATTCAGCGGGTTCTTGGCCACGCCGTTTATGTGAACCTCAAAATGCAGATGCGCGCCCGTGCTGTTCCCCGTACTGCCCACGTTGGCGATGTGCTGGCCCTGATAGACCCTGTCGCCCGCGCTGACGAACAGCTTGCTGCAATGCCCGTACCAGGTTTCGCGGTTGCTGCCGTGATCGATCTTGACGAGATAGCCCAAGGAGCCGGCCCAGCCCGCGAATGTGACCTTGCCTCCGTCTGCGGCGCGGATCTGCGTGCCGGACGAGGCGGCGAGGTCGATGCCGTTGTGCATGCGGCCCCATCGCGTGCCGAAGCGGGAGGTCAGCCTGCCGCGCGTCGGATATTGGAAGCTGCCCGTGCCGATGAGCGGCGGCAGATCCTTCGTGCCGACGAGGACGACCTGCGCCGACGGTTCCGCCAGAATCACGGATTCCAGTTCGCTCTTGGCGGTCTCGACGCCGTTTTCCCGTGTGATCTCCGCCGTGACCCGGCGTTCTCCCTTTGTGCCGGTCATTCGCACGGTCTGTTCGCCCTTGAACATCGACGCGTTGTTCTCATAGGTGATCTCGAACGGGATTTCCTCGATGTAGGTCGCCACTTCCGTGGTTTGAACCGTCAAGAGCGGCACGACGCGCTCCAGCCTGATCTGCTGTCCGATCTGCAGACGCTCCGGCACGACGTCCGGATTCATTCCCATCAGCTCGGAAAGGCCGAGTCCGTAGAGCACGGCGATGCCGGACAGCGTCTGGCCCTTTTCCACGGCGTGGTAGCGCTGTTCGACGGCGCCCGTCATGACGTAGTCGAACACGTCCTCGGGTTTCTTGAGATAGGCGAGCTTGGTGTCGATTTCGTCGATGCGGACGCGCTCCGCGAAGCCCACGCGCGTGTAATTGCCGCTTCCGCCGCTTTCGGTCCTCAGAAACCGCTCCTGCACGTTTTTCAGGAAGCCGCGCGCCGTCGTTTCGCTGTCAAAGGTTGCGATCGCCTTGCCGTCGGCAACGACCGTGTAGCCCTTGACCTTCATGTCCTTCATATAGGTCAGGTTGTTCAGCACGTCGTCCGGCGAATCGACGGGCCCGTCAAAGCCGAAAACGCGCTTAAAGCCGATGTCGCGATCCTCGTCGATGTGGATCTCCGCGCCGTAAGCCTGCGAGAGCTTCGCGCCCACGAGCCGCACCGCGTCGTAAACGTCCTTCTTGTCGTTGACGACGCCGAGTTCCTTGCCGTTGTACATGTACATGTAGGCCGAACGGTGGTTGACGGCGGAAACGGCGCAGACCGAGAGGAACAGGCAGACGGCCGCGGCCGTGAGCAGGAACCTCCTGTGCACGTCCGAGAACGCGCAGGCCCTGCGCCAAGCGCGGCGCAGGCGCAGCGCGAAAGCGAACAGTCCCTCCGCGAGGCAGACCCCGGCGCACGCCGCCATGGCCCAAAGATTGTCGGAAACGGACATCGCGGCCGCGTCGGCGGCTGCGAGGCGCGCCGCAATGACGGAGCGCGCGAGGCGCGCGCGCGCGCGCAATCTCCGCCCGCGCATCCAGATGAATCTTATGAGGCGCAGAAAGCGAATCGCGGCCTTGCTTTCCCGTTCGACCGCCTTGCTGAAACGCGCGAAAGCCGCTTCGCCCGCGCCCTCGAAAAATGCGGACGCCGCGCCGGACGCGCGGCGTCCGGCGGCAAACAGGCCCGCCGCGGCCCGGCGAAGCGCGGACGCAAACGGCATCCAAAGCCGGCCCGCCGTCCGCGCAAGGCCCGCCGAAGCCCGCCGAAGCGCACGCGCGGGCGGCAACACGCGCGCGGCCATGAACGCGCCGGCAACGCGTTCGACGCGATTGCGCGCGAAAACAAGGCGTTTGTTTGCGCGACGCGCGACGCGGCGCACGGCTTTGCGCGCGCGCGGCGGCCCCGCCGCGAGGACGGCAAAAAACGCAAAAAATCGGTCAATCGCCTCATCGACCGCCAAGCTCGTTCCGGGTGCACCAAAATCTTCCGGCTTCGGCTCCGCAAGACCCAAAATTTCCTTGCATTTGCCGCCGACGCCGCGTATTTTTTGAAAAACCGACGCGAAATTCGGCTTGTTCATGCTGAATTCCTTTCTTTGGCACAATTAAGTATACTACAGCAAGGCTTGTTTTTCAAATCGTTTTTTCAAAATACACGTATTTTTCACATTGGGTTTTTTTGTCCGTGCGGATGCAATCTTTTGATGGAATTCGGTCCAATATTTTCTGCTGCGCGCCGTCCGCATCTTCGCAAAGAAGCGTTGCGGCGCGGCGTGTCGTGTCGCATCTCATCCGCGCATCAGCATAACCGTGCCCATCGTCGCCGCGGGGATATAGGTTATGACGGCCAGAACCACGATCAGGGCGATGATGCAGGGGATGATCGCCTTGAACATGCTTTCCACCGGGATGTTCGCCACAGCGGCCGATATGAAGAGATTCGGCCCGTAAGGCGGCGTTACGAATCCTATGGCCAGATTGAAGGTCAAGATCACGCCGAACTGGATCGGATCCATTCCCAGATTTGTGACGACGGGCAATAAGATCGGCGCGAGAATGATGCAGGCGGGTATGTTATCGACCAAGCATCCCACCACAAGCAAAAAAACATTGATCAGGACGAGCAACAAAAACGGATTGTCCGTTATTTCGATCAAACCTTGCGCGATCTTGGTCGGTATTTGAGAAAGGCTCAAATAGGATGCAAATCCCATGGAAAGACCCACCATGAACGTGGTTATCCCGTTGATCACGATCGTTTCGTAAAGCGCGCGATACAGGTTCTTTAAATTCAATTCCCGATATATGACCAGTCCCACAAAGCCGGAATAGAACACCGAAACAACAGCCGCCTCCGTGGGCGTAAAGATGCCGCCGTAAATACCGCCAAGCACGATAATCGGCGATATCAACGCCCAAATCGAGCGTTTGAAAGCATCCCAAATGCCGTCGCTTTGCTTCGTTCCCCCGTATCCGTTTTTCTTCGATACGATATAACACACGATGATCAACGCAACCGCCATCAACACCCCGGGCACGATTCCGGCGACAAAGAGCTCTCCGATGGAGGATCCGGTTACGACGCCGTAGATTACGAAAGGAATGCTGGGCGGAATGATGATGCCGATCGTTCCGGCGGATGCGATGAGGGAGCCGGCGAAGTCGTCTTTGTAGTTGGCTCTCTTCATTTCGGGAATCATAAACGCGCCGACGGCAGAGGCCGTGGCCATGGCGGAGCCGGAGATCGCGCCGAAGAACAGGCTCGTCACGATGGAGATCATTCCGAGGCCGCCCGTGATCCGGCCCACAAACACGTTGAAAAAATCGATGAGCCGCTTCGCAATTCCGCCGTGCGTCATCAAGACGCCGGCCAAAATGAAGAAAGGGATCGCCATCAAAGGAAAGGAATCCACGCCTGCATACGCATTCTGCGTGATCAGTTTCAACGGGATGTCGGAGCAGGTGATCAAGGTAATCCATGTCGAAAACCCGATTGCGTATCCGATGGGCATTCCGATCAAGATCAACAGCAACAACGAACCGAACAATATGACCATATTCATTATGCGGCGCCTCCTTTCAGGAGTTTGCGAAACTCGAGAACGATCAGGCGCACAAGGCGCAACGTCACGATGCCGCAGCTGACGGGCACGGCGCCGTAGGTGAATTGCAACGGGATCCGCATGCTTGCGGAAACCGCGTTCCGCCCCGCCAGTTCGTAAGCCAGTTGGAATCCGCTGACCGCCAAGAATACGGAAAAGCACAGCCACATCAACAGAACCAGTATCTCCAGGACGTTTTTGGGAATCAGGCGATTGCGGCGTATGAGCGCGCTCGATATGAGCTCCACGCGAATGTGTTTTCCGTCTTTCAAAGCGGCGCAGGTACCCATCCAGGTCATCCAGATGAATAAATATCTGGCCGATTCTTCCGTCCATGAAGGGGTATTGTTGAACACAAATCGCATGATGATTTGATAAAGCAGCATGCCGGCGGTCACGGCCAAAGCGGCCACAAGGACGTATTCTTCCAACTTATTGTACACGTATGCTATTTTTTTCACAACGCAACCCTTCTTCCTCCACGTTTTTCCATGGGTTGTCGCAAACACCGCAACAAAGGCGTTCCAAAGCGATCTCCTGCCCGTGCGCGCATTCCTTTGAAACGCCTTTTCTCTGCCGGAACTATTTGGCGGCTTCGTTTGATTCGGCGATCATGTCGAAGAGTTCCTCCCGGATGGTGCTTCCTTTGTATTCCTCATACATCGGTGAAACCGTTTCCCGGAATTTCAGCATGTTTTCCGGTGAGATTTCGTTGACCTCCATGCCGGCTTCCTGCAAAAGGCCGATGAATTTTTCATCGCCGGAGCCTTCGATCGCCCTTTGTCCGTCCACAAGGCCCTCTTTCACGCCGTCGGCGATGATCTGCCGCAAATCCTCCGGAAGGCTTTCATAAAAGGGCTGATTGATCACGATCGCATTCACGGAATACACGTGGCCTGTCAAGCTCAAATACTTCTGGACCTCTTGGAACTTGGAAGCGTAGATCAGGCCCGCGCCGTTTTCCTGTCCGTCGATCGTGCCCTGCTGCAAACCCGTATATACTTCCGTGAAACTCATGGGCGTGGGGTTCGCCCCCAAAAGCTCGAACATGGATATATACACGGGGCTTTCCATGACGCGCATTTTAATGCCCTTCAGATCGTCCGGTGCGGTGATGGGCCGTTTGCTGTTCGTGATTTGGCGCAATCCGTTGTCGTTGAAACCGAGTCCGATGAGCCCGTCCGGCAGGGTCGCGTTCAAGGCTTCTCCCAATTCTCCGTCCAAGGCGTGGTAACTGGCTTCTCTTGAATCGAACATGAACGGCAGATCCAGAATCATAAAGTCGTTGCTGTAAGACGTCAGCACGGACGAGGCGGCCGCCGTCATCTGAATCGTGCCCAGGATCGTACCTTCGACAGCCTGCAAATCTCCGCCGTATTGCCCGTTGGGAAGGATGTTTACGCTGAGTTTGCCTCCGGATTTTTCTTCCACATACTCTTTAAACAAGACGGAGCCTTCATGCAGGGAACGATCCTCCGGTTCCACATGCGCCAGTTGGATCACGATGGGTTCTTCCGCGCCGGCATCGGCATCGACATCGGCGTCGGCTTCCCCGTTGCTTTCGGCGCCGGCATTGTCGGCAGCGTCGTCGCTCCCGCCGCCGCAGGCCGTAAATCCGATCAATGTCAGAGCAATGATCAACAACAATACCAATTTCCTTTTCATTTTCTTCCTCCTCCTTTACACTCGATCCCATTGCAAAATCCAATGCGACGAATCCGGAGACGGACAACGAATGCATTCCGTCACCGGCGCATAACGCGATCGCAAACCAATCCTGCCGATCGGTTGCGAAACCTCGCCCGCCGGGGATTCGCCGGTAAACAAAAGGCAAAGAGGCTCTTTATGGTTCCTTTGCCTTTGTTATGCAAATTATTTTACAGGAGTTTCAGCCGACTGTCAAGGCACAAATCGTTTTGTTCTTCTTTCTAATATTTTCCATAACGTGTGCCTGTGCGATGTTTTTAAACTTTGTCGTTTTTTTGAATCCCCGCCCCTGTACAACCGCAACGGAAATTGGTATACTTGTGGCAACGGATATCGCCGGGATGCCGCCTGCCACAGGCGTCCGAATCGGGAGAACGGTCACAAACGATGAACATCTTGATCACCGCCGGCGGGACCGGCGAACGGATCGACCGCGTCAGAAGCATCACGAATATGTCCACGGGACGGCTTTCGCGCATCGTCGCCGAAACCCTCGCCGCGTCGGAGGAAGCGGAGCGCATCCTGTACGTCTGCGGGGAAAGGGCGGTGCAGCCGAGCTGCGAAAAGGCGGAGATCCTTCCCGTCGGGAGCGCGGCGGAGCTCGCCGAGGCCGTAACGGTCTTGTGCCGAAGCCGCAGGATCGACGCGATCGTGCATGCGATGGCGGTCAGCGACTACACCGTGCGGACGGTTTCCACCTGCGACGCGCTTGCGGAAAGCGCGTTGTCGCGGCTCGGCGCGGAGGCGGCGCCCGGCCCCGGGGCGGACGCCGCCTCCGCGCGCGCGACGCTGCGCGACGCACTCTTCCGCGCGGAGGGATTTTCGCGCGACGGCAAGATCCCCTCCGATGTGGAGGACCTCGTGATCTTCCTGGAGCGGACGCCCAAGGTCATTTCGATGCTGCGCGGCTTGGCGCCGGACGCCGTCATCATCGGCTTCAAGCTGCTCGACGGCGTGACGGAGGCGCAGCTGATCGATACGGCGCACGCGCTCCTGTTGCGCAACGATTGCGATTTTGTACTGGCGAACGATCTGCGGAAGATCAAAAGCGACGCGCACGTCGGGCATCTGGTCGGCCGCGACGGGGCCTATGTCACATACAACAATAAAGAAGAAATCGCGCGCGGCTTGACCGAAGCGATTTTTCGCGGGAGAAAGGCATGAGCATGGACGCAAAGACAGTGTTGCTCGGCGTTACGGGCAGCATCGCCGCCTACAAGGCGGCGGACATCGCGAGCGGGCTGACGAAGGCGGGATACGCGGTCCGCGCGATCATGACGAAGGCCGCGACGGAATTCATCACGCCGCTCACCCTGCAGACGCTGACGAAGGGCAAGGTCTACACGGATATGTTTGAGCCCGTCGCATATGAGGACGTGCGGCACATCTCGCTGGCGCGCGGGGCCGATCTGTGCCTGATCGCGCCGGCCACGGCGAACATCATCGGCAAGCTGGCCGCCGGCATTGCGGACGACATGCTTTCGACGGTGGTCATGGCCGTGCGCGGCGTTCCCGTCCTGATCTGCCCCGCCATGAACACGGCGATGTACGAGAATCCCATCACCCAAGGGAACATCGGGAAGCTGGCGGCGGCCGGCTACCGCTTCATCGAGCCGAAGGAATCCCTGCTCGCCTGCGGCGATCTCGGAAGGGGCGCCTTGGCCGACGTCGAAACGATTCTGGCCGAGGCGCGGGCCTTGCTCGAGGGCTGACGGATGTTAAACCAATTTTCGAGAACCGCGCTGCAGCTCGGCGAGGAGAATATGAACAGATTGCGCGCGGCCCGCGTGGCGGTCTTTGGCATCGGCGGAGTCGGCGGGCACTGCGTCGAGGCGCTGGCCCGCACGGGCATCGGCGCCATCGATCTGTTCGACGACGACCGCATCTGCCTGACGAACCTGAACAGGCAGATCATCGCGACGCACAAAACGGTGGGGCTTTTCAAGGTGGACGTCATGCGGGAACGGATACTGGAAATCAATCCGGACGCCGCGGTCGGCGCGCACAGGATATTTTACGGGCCGGACACGGCCGAAACCGTCGATCTGTCGGATTACGATTACATCGTGGACGCCGTGGACACCATGAGCGCGAAGCTGGAGCTCGTGTGCCGGGCGCACGCGCTCGGCCGCCCCGTCATCAGTTGCATGGGCGCCGCCAACAAGCTCGACGCGTCGGCCTTCCGCGTGGCGGACATCCGCGAAACCTCCGTCTGCCCGATGGCGCGCATCATGCGCAAGGAGCTGCGAAACAGAGGAATACAGGAATTAAAGGTTGTATATTCCAAAGAGCCGCCCATGACGCCCATCGAGGACGCGGAGGCCGACTGCCGTCTGCACTGCATCTGTCCGCCCGGCGTCACGAGGACCTGCCTCAGGCGGCGGCAGGTGCCGGCCAGCAACGCCTTCGTCCCGGCCGTCGCCGGGCTGATCCTGGCCGGCGAGGCGGTGCGGGATCTGATCGCGGCGACGGCCCGCGTTGCGGAGAAAGGATGAATGTATGCGCGACAGGGATATCTACAAGCAGCTTATGGCGATATTGCACGAGGGGGAACGGGCGGCCGTCGTTTCCCGCTTCGAGGCGGGGGGCGTCGCCAAGCGGCTCGTGCGCGCGAGCGACGCGAAAGGCTGGGCCTCGCTCGCGGCCGCGGACGGCCCGCTCGCTTTCGCGCGGGAGGGCGATGCGCTTTCGCTCACGGAATACTACACGCCCAAGCCGCGGCTGTTGGTGCTCGGCGGCGGGCACATCGCGCTCGCGCTGTCGGCCATGGGCGCCGTGATCGATTTCGACGTGGTCGTGTTCGATGACCGGCCGATTTTCGCCAACAAGGAACGCTTCCCGCAGGCGCACGACGTCATATGCGACAGCTTCGCGAACGCGATGGAGCGGCTGAAGATCAGGCGGAGCGATTACGTTGTCATCGTCACGCGGGGCCATGTGCACGACACGCTCTGCCTGCAGGGCGTCCTGCGCGGTACGCTCCCGCATTACATCGGCATGATCGGCTCGCGGCGGCGCGTGGCCATCGTCCGGAAGCAGCTCGCGGACGAGGGTTTTCCGCCCGAAGATCTCGCAAAGGTCTACTCGCCCATCGGCCTGCGCATCGGCGCCGTCACGCCGCAGGAAATCGCGATCGCCATACTGGCCGAAATCGTGCAGCACAAGCGCATGGGGCCCGCTTGGGCGAAGAGCGCGCCGCAGAGCGCCGGCGCCTCGGACGTCGATCTCGCGGCTTGGCTCGCCGATGAGAAAAACAGCGCGGACGCGCTGATCACGGTGGTGGAAACGCGCGGCTCCACGCCTCGGGAGGCCGGGGCGAAGATGGCGGTCAGCTACGAGGGCGCCTTCGTCGGCACCATCGGCGGTGGCTGCGCCGAAGCGGGGGTTTTGCAGGACGCGCGAAGCGTGATCCGAAGCGGCGGATACGGCCTCAAGACCTTGGATCTGACGGATTCCGCCGAGGAGGACGGCATGGTCTGCGGCGGCACGATGACGATCTTGACGGAAGCGCTGCGGCCCAAGCCATGAGCGAAAAGGGCATGATCGCGATGAGCGGCGGCGTGGACAGCTCCGTCGCCGCGCTGCTGACGCTGCAAGGCGGCGCGGACTGCGTGGGCGTCACGCTCAAGCTGTTCGAAAACGCCGACGTGGGCGAGAGCCGCGAAAAGACCTGTTGCTCGCTGGCGGACGCGGAGGATGCGCGGCGCGTGGCTTACGCCATCGGCATACCGCACTACGTGTTCGATTTCAGCGAAGATTTCAGGCGCGATGTTCTGGACCGCTTCGCGCGCGAATACCTCGAAGGCCGCACGCCCAACCCCTGCATCGACTGCAACCGCTTCATCAAATTCAAGCGGCTGACGCGGCGCGCGGCGGACATGGGCTTTGACTTCGTGGCGACGGGGCATTACGCGCGGATTTCCCGCGATGCGGGCAGCGGGCGCATGTTGCTTTTGCGGGCCGCAGACGCGTCGAAGGACCAGAGCTACGTGCTCTACGCGATGACGCAGGAAGAGCTCGCGCGCACGCGCTTTCCCCTCGGCGCTCTGCGCAAGCGGGAAGTGCGGGAGATCGCGGCGGAAAACGATTTTGTGAACGCGCGCAAGCGCGACAGCCAGGACATCTGCTTCGTGCGCGACGGCAAATACGCCGATTTCATCGAGCAATACACCGGCGCCGCTTGCCCGCCCGGCGACTTTACGGACGGCGCCGGCACCGTGATCGGCAGGCATCGCGGGCACATCCGCTACACGATCGGGCAGCGCAGGGGACTGGGGCTCGCGCTTCGGACGCCGCTCTACGTGCGCGAAAAGCGCGCCGGGGACAACACCGTCGTGCTCTCCCCGGAGAAAGACCTGTACTCCCGCGTTCTCGAAGCGCGGAACATCAACCTGATCGCCGCCGAGAGGCTGGACCGGCCGCTGCGCGTCACGGCGAAGCTGCGATACGCGCAGGAGGCTTCCGCCGCCACGGTTTGGCAGACGGACGGGGACGCGCTGCGCGTGGAGTTCGACGCGCCGCAGCGGGCCGTCGCGGCCGGGCAGGCCGTCGTGCTCTACGACGGGGATATCGTGATCGGCGGCGGCGACATCATCACCGGAGGAAAATAATGGAAAATATATCCTGCGCTTGCGCGGAACACTCATGCGAAGAATCGGAAAAAGCGCTCGCCGAAGCGGCGCGCGCGCGGCGTCATGAAAAGCTGTGCCGCTTGCTGTCCGAGCAAAGCGGCGTGGCCGTGGCCTTTTCGGGCGGCGTGGATTCGACCTTTCTGCTGCGGACCGCCAAGCGGATTCTCGGCGATAAGGTCATAGCGGTGACGGCCCGCTCCTGCTCCTTTCCGCAGCGCGAACTCGACGAGGCGAAGGCGTTCTGCGCGGCGGAGGGCATTCGGCATTTCGTCTGCGATTCGGAGGAGCTGGACATAGAGGGATTTTCCGAAAATCCCGTCAACCGCTGCTACCTTTGCAAGAACGAACTGTTCACGAAGATTTGGGCGGTCGCGCGCGCGAACGGCATCGCCGCCGTGATCGAGGGCTCGAACGCGGACGACGCGGGCGACTACCGCCCCGGTCTGCAAGCGGTTCGCGAGCAGGGGGTGCTCAGCCCGCTGCGGGAGGCCGGCCTCGACAAGGCAGACATCCGCGCGCTGTCGAAAGCGGAAGGTCTTTCCACCTGGAACAAGCAGTCCTTCGCCTGCCTCTCCTCCAGATTCGTCTACGGCGAAACCATCACCGAGAAGAAGCTCGGCATGGTGGACAAGGCCGAACAGCTGCTGCTCGACGAGGGATTCACGCAGGTGCGCGTGCGCGTCCACGGGGACATCGCGCGCATAGAGCTCGACCCCGGGGAATTCCCAAAACTCTTGGCGGACGAAACCCGCGAGCGGATCTACGCGCGCTTCAAGGAGATCGGCTTCTCCTACACGGGGCTGGACCTGCTGGGCTACCGCACGGGCAGCATGAACGAAACGCTGGA
>JAISNR010000060.1 GCA_031276135.1 Eubacteriales Family XIII. Incertae Sedis bacterium
CTGACGGGCCTCGGACGGCTCTACGACGCGTTCGCGGAGATGCGGCTGCGGCGCGACGGTCTTGTCATCGCCTTCGGCGGCGGCGTGATCGGGGATTTGGCCGGCTTCGCGGCGGCCACGTGGATGCGCGGTGTGCGCCTCGTGCAGGTGCCGACCACGCTGCTCGCGCAGGTGGATTCGAGCGTGGGAGGCAAGACCGCCGTCAACACGGGCGCGGGAAAGAACTTGGCGGGCGTGTTTTACCAGCCCTCGTTCGTCTTGGCGGACACCGCGCTGCTCGCCACGCTGCCCGCGCGGGAGTTTCGCTGCGGCATGGCGGAGGTGATCAAATACGGCGCCATACGGTCCGCGCGGCTCTTCGAGAGCCTGCATGCCGTGCCGTCCGCAGAGGCGCTGCGCGATACGGTCGGCGCATGCTGCGCCGTCAAGGCGGACATCGTCGAACGGGACGAATTCGACACGGGGGAGCGCATGCTGCTGAACTTCGGGCACAGCTTCGGTCACGCGATCGAGAAGCTGGGCGGTTTTCGCCGATACAATCACGGGGAAGCGGTGGCGATGGGCATGGCGCTGGCCGCCGAAGCGGGCGAGCGGATGGGCCTGACCGCGCGCGGGAGCGCGGATGCGCTGCGGGAGGTCTTGGCGGTGCACGGCCTCGAAACGGACTGCCCGTATGCGCCTGCGGAATTGTTGCCGCAGATGGAGCTCGACAAGAAAAACAGCGACGGTGCCGTGCGGCTCGTGCTTTTGGCGGCGCCCGGGGAGGCTTTCGTGCGGTCGGTCGACCGGGCTGCGCTCCTCGAAGCGATGGGAGGTGTTTGAAAAAATGACAGGAAGAACAGAGGCGCGCATCATCCGGCTGTTTCCGCGCGGCGTGATCACGCCGCCGCCGTCGAAGAGCCTGAGCCACAGGGCGGTCATATGCGCTGCTCTGGCGCAGGGCGAGAGCGTGATTCGGAACGTCGCGCTGTCCGAGGACATAGAGGCCACCCTGCAGGGCGTGACGGCTCTCGGCGCGGAATGGCATCTTTCGGGCGGCGTTCTGCGCGTGCGCGGGGGCCTTGCGCGCCGCGCGGATCTGATCAACTGCGTCGAATCCGGCTCCACGCTGCGCTTTCTGATTCCCGTTGCCGCGCTCTCGGACGAGGAAACGACGTTTAAGGGAAAGGGTCGGCTGCTGATCCGGCCGATGGACGCTTATACGACCGCCTTCGCGGAAACGGCGGTGCGCTTTTCGCATACGAAGCGGGAGATAAGGATTCGCGGTCCCTTGCGCGGCGGGCTGTTCCGCCTGCCGGGAGATGTGAGCTCGCAGTTTGTTTCCGGGCTGCTGTTCGCGTTGCCCCTGACGGAGGAGGACAGCGAAATCCGCCTCGAAAACCCGCTCGAATCGCGGCAATACGCGGAGATGACGATCGACGTCATGCACCGCTTCGGCGTGGAAGCGAGCGCGGACGCACAGTCTTTCCGCATACGCGGCGGACAGCGGTACAGGCCGTCGGAATACACGGTGGAAACGGACTATTCGCAGGCCGCGTACTTTCTCGGCGCGGCGGCGCTGGGCCTCGATGTGAAGTGCGCCGGGCTGAGCGAGCGGAGCGGTCAGGGCGACGCCGCGATCCTCCGCATACTGGAAGAGATGGGCGCGGCGGTCACGCGGAAGGACGGCCTCTTGTCCGTGCATGCCGACAGGCTTTCCCCCGTGACGGTGGACGCCCGTGAAATTCCCGATCTCATCCCGCCCGTCGCGGCGCTCTGCTGTTACTGCGAGGGCACGAGCCGCATCGTCAACGCGGGGCGTCTGCGCCTGAAGGAGAGCGACCGTCTGCGCGCCTTGGCCGAAGAACTCGGCAAGCTCGGCGCGCGCATAAAAGAAACGCAGGATGGGCTCGCGATCGAGGGTGCGCGGACCTTGCGGGGCGGCAGCGCCGACGCGCATCACGATCACAGGATCGCCATGGCCGTCGCGCTTGCGGCCATCCGTTGCAGGGAGGATGTCGGATTGATCGGCTGGCACAATGTCGACAAGTCATATCCCAATTTTTGGAATGACTTTGAAAAGGCGGAATTGCCGGCGGCGCTGCGCGCGGAGGGTGAAGAGGCATGAATACATGGGGCCGGGGCATACGGCTGTCGATCTTCGGAGAATCGCACGGCGCGGCCGTCGGCATGGTCGTCGACGGACTGCCCGCGGGGGAACGCATCGACGCGGAAGAACTCCGACGCGAGATGCAGCGGCGCGCGCCGGGCCGGGACGCCTTCTCCACGGCGCGGCGGGAAGCGGACGCCGCAGAGATATTGAGCGGCGTGAAGGACGGCCGCACGACGGGCGCGCCGATCTGCGGCCTCATACGGAACGGGGACGCGCGCTCCGGCGATTACGACGGGAGCTTGCGCCCGGGCCACGCGGATTGGACCGCGCTGCTCAAGTACGGCGGACATGCGGACATGCGCGGGGGCGGGCATTTCTCCGGGCGGCTCACGGCGCCGCTCGTGTTCGCGGGCGCGATGGCGAAGCAGGTGCTCGGTCGTCTGGGCGTCGGGGTGTACGGGCGCATCGTCGCGATCGGCGACGCGGCGGACGAGGAAACGCCGCAGGGCGAACTGGCGTGGCGGGCGCTTTCCGGCTTGCAGTTTCCTGCATCCGCGCCCGCCGCCGCGCGCATGCGCGCCGCAGCGGGCGCGGCGCGCGCGGAGGGGGACTCCGTGGGCGGCATCGTGGAGGTTGCGGCCTTCGGCGTGCCCGGAGGCGTGGGCGATCCCTTCTTCGCCTCGGCGGAGAGCGTCGTGGCCTCCCTGCTGTTTTCGATCCCGGCGGTGAAGGGCGTGGAATTCGGCGACGGTTTTCGTCTGGCCGGCATGCGCGGCAGCGAGGCCAACGACGAACTCTTCGTCGAAGAGGGCGTGATCCGTTCGCGCACGAACCGCAACGGCGGCATCCTCGGCGGCATCACGAACGGCATGCCGCTCATCGCGCGCGCCGCGTGCAAGCCGACGCCCTCCATCGCGCGGGAGCAGCGCACGGTGGATCCGGCGGATATGACGGAAACGACGCTTGCGATTAAGGGCCGGCACGACCCCTGCATCGTCCTGCGGGCCGTGCCCGTCGTCGAGGCGGCGCTGGCGCTCGGCGTCCTGGACTGCATACTTGTCGGGCGAATGGAGGCGAGATGAGAAACATCGTGTTGATCGGGCTTCCGGGCAGCGGAAAATCGACGCTCGGCGCATTGGCGGCAAAGCGATTCGGCCTCGATTTCCTCGATATGGACGCGGAGATCGAGCGGGAGGCGGGCATGTCGATCTCAGAAATCTTTTCCAAATACGGCGAGCCGCACTTCCGCGAGCTGGAAACGGCGGCGGCGCGCGCGGCCGCGCGGCGCCTGCGCTGCGTCATAGCCACGGGCGGCGGCGCGGTCCTGCGCGCGGAGAACATGCGCGCCCTGCGGGAGAACGGCTTCGTCGTCTTTCTCGACAGGCCGCCCGCGCAGATTGCGAACGGGCTGGACGCCGGCGCGCGCCCCCTGCTGGCGGGCGGCACGGACCGCATCCACCGGCTGTCGCGCGAGCGCCGCAAACGCTATCTCGCCTTCGCGGACGCGCGTCTGCCCTGTGCCGCAGGCTTGAAGGACGCGTCCGAAGGGCTTTGCCGCCTTGTGCGCTGCGAATATCCGGACGCCGCCTTTGCCGTGATCGGGGATCCCATAGGCCACAGCCTGTCCCCCGCCATCCACAACGCGGTGTTCGCCGCGCTCGGAGCGGACTGCCGCTACAGTGCGATCCGCGTTCCCAAGGGCAGATTGGACGTTTTCGTCGAGCGCGCGCGCTTTTTTGACCTGTCCGGCTTCAACGTTACCATACCGCACAAGCAGGATATTATTCCTTTCTTGGACGGGCTGGACGAGGAAGCCGCCCTCTGCGGGGCGGTGAACACGGTGCGCAACGAGGGCGGGCGCTTCATCGGATACAATACGGACATGGAGGGCCTGCTGCGGGCCGTCGAGGGCAGGGGGCGCGCATACGGCGGCGCGGGCGTCGCAATCCTCGGCGCGGGCGGCGCGGCGGCCGGAATCGCGATGAAGGCCGCGTGCGAACGCGCGCGCAGAATCACGATCTTCGCGCGGCGCCCCGCGCAGGCGGAAGAGCTGCGGCGCCGCGCGCTGCGGGCCGCCGCCGCGCGCGGGGCGCCGGATCCGGAAATCCGCACCGAGGCGATGGAACCGCGCGCGATGTGCGACGCCGTCCGCGACGCGGACATCCTGATCAACGCCACGCCGCTCGGCATGTCCGGGACGAAGAGCGAGCACGCCTCGTTCGCTTTTTTGGAATACCTGCCCGTCCGTGCCCTCGTCTGCGACCTGATCTACGAGCCCGCGCGGACGAAGTTGCTGCGCGAAGCCGCAACGCGCGGTTTCGAAACGCTGGGCGGCCTCGACATGCTGATCGCGCAGGCGCTGCTCGCGGATGAGATCTTCCTCGGGCGCGCCTTGGACGCGGACGCGCTGTCCAAGCTCGCCGCCGGCGCCGTCGCGGACGAGAGGAGGAGCGTGCGGGCCTCGCGAAGGGCTTCCGGCAACGCCGGACGCCGCCGCCGAATCGAAGGAGAACACGGATGATCATCATATTGAAACAAAACGTCCCGGATGAGCAGGTTCGGGCGCTCAGGGAAACGATGGCCGGTCTGCGGCTGACCGTTCAGGACATCCAAGGCGAGAGCACGCGCATGCTCGGCCTCGCGGGCGATACGTCCATGCTCTCGGAGGACAGCGTCCTGCGCCACGAATGCGTGGAGCGCGTGATGAAGGTGTCGGAGCCGTACAAGCTGGCCGGCCGGCGTTTTCATCCGCAGGATTCCGCCTACGAGATCGCGGGGCGGCGGATCGGCGGCGGCGCGTTTACGGTCATGGCCGGGCCCTGCTCGGTGGAAACGGAGGAACAGGTGCTTTCGATCGCGCGCGATGTGCAGCACGCGGGCGCCGATTTCCTGCGCGGCGGCGCCTTCAAGCCGCGCAGCTCGCCCTATTCGTTTCAGGGGCTCGGGCTCGACGGGCTGGAGCTTTTGAAGATCGCGCGGGAAAAGACGGGGCTGCCGATCGTCACGGAGATCATGTCGCAGGAATACGCCGAGATCTTCAAGAACGATGTGGATATCATCCAGATCGGCGCGCGCAACATGCAGAACTTCCCCCTGCTCACGGAGGTGGGCAGACTGGGCAAGCCGGTGCTCCTGAAGCGCGGCCCCTCCTGCACGATCGACGAGATGCTGATGGCGGCGGACTACATCCTGATGGGCGCGGACAGCCCCGTCATACTCTGCGAACGGGGCATACGCACCTTCGAAACCGCCACGCGCAACACGCTGGACCTTTCGGCGATCCCCGTTCTGAAGAAGAAGTCGCACCTGCCCGTCATCGTCGATCCCTCCCACGGGACCGGCTACTGGGATCTGGTCTACCCGATGGCGCTCGCGGCCGTCGCCGCAGGCGCGGACGGGCTCATGATCGAGGTCCACAACAGCCCGGACAAGGCGCTGTGCGACGGCCAACAGTCCATAACGCCCTTCCTGTTTGATCGCTTGATGCATAAGGTGGAGAAGTTGCGCGCCGCGCTTGCTTAGCGGTTGAGCGGCTTTGATTAAACTTTTTAATAACGTAAGCGGGACGCGGCGCAACGAGTATCGGAGAATATGAAATGAATGCAAAGGAACAACTGAACGGGCTGCGGAAAGAGATCGAAGAGATCGACGGCAAGATGATCTCGCTGTTCAAAGAGCGTATGGAAACGAGCGAGCGGATCGCCGAGATCAAGGGCATGGAAAACATGTCGATCACGGACGAAGTGCGCGAACAGCAGGTGGTGGAGCGGGCCATGGCCCTCGTCGCGGGCGAGACCCGGAAGGGCGAGGTCGCGCTTCTCATGCGCTCCGTCATCGCCATATCGAAGGAGCGGCAGCGCAAAACGCTGTTTCCGTCGGAGCGGCCCCTGCTGCCGCCGCCGCGCAAGCCGCTTCGAGGGCGCGTCACATGCGCCTTTCAGGGCGTACCCGGCGCGTGGAGCGAGCAGGCCCTCGCCGCGCTCTTCCCGGAGGCCGAAAAGCTGCCGGTGGAATTCTTCGAGGACCTCTTCGTGGCCGTCCGCGAGAAGAAGGCCGATTACGGGGTCGTCGCCATCGAGAATTCCAAGACCGGCGCGATCGGCGAAACCTACGATCTGCTCAGAAAATACGGCTGCTTCATCGTCGCGCGGACGTGGATCGACATCCGCCACTGTCTGCTCGCGCCCGCCGGCGCGGAGCTGTCCGGCATCCGGGAGGTGCTCTCCCATTCCGAGGGCTTCCGGCAGTGCTCGAAGTTCCTTAGAGGAAAATCATGGGATTTGGTTGCCTGCCGCAACACGGCCGTGGCTGCGGAAACGGCGGCGACGGCGGAGAAGGGGAAAACGGCCGCGATCGGTTCGCGCCGCGCGGCCGAGCTGAACGGGCTCTGCGTGCTCGTGCCGGACATCATGGATTCGGCGGAGAACAGGACGTCCTTTGTGGTCATATCGCCCGAGCCGGAGTACGACGAAAGCGACGGCTTGATCTCGTTCACCTTTTCCACGAAGCACAGAAGCGGCGCGCTCTGCGAGATGCTGCTGCCCCTCATGGCGGGCGGGATGAATCTGATGCAGCTCGAGTCGAGGCCCGCCGGCGCCGGCAAGTACCGCTTTTTCGCCGAGGTGCAGGGCAACATCCTCGACGAGCGCGTCATCGCCACGCTGCGCCATGCGGCGGCGGCTTGCGAGTATTTTGAGGTGATCGGTTGCTATTCCATGAAAGGATGACACGAGAGAGGTGAGCAAATGGAGATGAAGCGGATCGCGGTGATCAACGGGCCGAACATGAATCTGCTGGGCGGGCGGGAGCCGGACAAGTACGGCGCGATGAGCCTCGCCGCGCTGAACGGGCGGCTCGCGGAGATGGCCGCCGCGCGCGGCGCGCGGTGCGAATTCTTCGCGAGCAATTCCGAGGGCGAGCTCGTGACGGCGATCCAGAACGCCGCGGACGCGGACGGCATCATCCTGAACGCCGCAGCCTACACGCACTACAGCATAGCGATTCGCGACGCGATCGCCGCCGTCGCCGCGCCGGTCGTGGAGGTGCATATGACGAACGTCGCCGCGCGCGAGGACTTTCGCCATAGCTCCGTGATCGCACCCGTGTGCAGGGGCAGCATAGCGGGCTTCGGCGCGCAGAGCTACGCGCTGGCCCTGTACGCGCTGACGGAAGGGTTCTGACGGGAACAGAATCCCGGAAACGCATCCCATTGCCCCTGTGTTTGACAGATCAATTGCAGTCCTCCGGTTTTATTTTTGTAAACACACAGGCAGCAGCGACAGGATGAAAAAGATCGCCCGCAGGAGGTCTTTTCCTATCCTCTGCGTGCGATTGAACACTTTTATGCTTGATATTTGTTTATCATATTTTCTGCTTCACGTGAGATGCCTTCAAACGACTCTATTGTTTGCTTCATTATAGGCAACGCTTTTTGCCTGTACGCAGCAATCTCCTCCATGGTTGTCTTTATGTCCGTCCAAGCGTCTTTGAGCACCTGCGGGTCTATGGTTGTCTGAGACGCTTGTTGCGCTATTTCGGCGCTCTGTTGTCTCAACAGTTTCGCGTTTGCCGCCAATTGGCTCTCCGTGACTTCTTTGACCGTCTGAAGCGCATTGACAACCAATTTCTGGTTGTACAGCGCTCCGGCCACCATAACACCCACCTGCAAGGCTCTTACCGTGACGGCTTTCGCTCTGTCAACGCCCCTCAGGAGCTCTTTGTTGTTTCTCTGTATGATTCTTATAGACAATACGGCTTGACCCAACACGGTGAGCAATGTCTGCATGTCTTGACTCTTTACGCGCAGCGGGAATAAAACCTCCGTCTCCAAATACGATTTTTGTTCAGGGTCAGTTATCTCATTGATTCTCTCGGAGAGTTGTTTGTCCAAGTCCATGGCCACTTCCAATGACTGCCTGAGATTTTTGCCTTCTTCTATATAACCTTGTTCTTCCAATGACAGCGTCACATTGTCGTCTTGAAGCTCTCGCTGCCCCTTGTCCAGCGCGGCGAGCGTCTTCTGTATTACGCTGTCGGCCGATTCGTATTTTTTGAAATATGCTTTTATCTTACGTCCGATTTTATTGTCAAGCATAAAATCGAGCGCCGAAGGGTCCAGATCGTCTACGACTTCGCTTAATCTTGTCAGACTTGTCGCCACTTCCCCGCCGTCTTCGCTCCGTTTGCTCAGTTGTCCTATTGCAGTTCGCATAAACTTGTTTGCGCTGTCGGCTGTTTTTACCGCAGAGGCGCCAAAAGAGTTTATCATTTGCTCGATTTGCGTGCGTGCGACAACATCATTTACGTCCGCTGCCGTTATCTGATTGACAAGCTCAAGCGCTTTATTCTCCGCCGCAGAAACCACCTCCGGCTTTACAGCGGTAATCTCATTCTTGACTTCTGCCTGTACATTGCTCTCGTTTAAATTTAAATCGAGCGTCATGATTTTAAACCTCCGCTTTAAAGAAATTAGATATTACATATATTACGTTATTGACATCCACATTGCTGTAACTGGCCTCGTTCAAAGAGGCGACATCCGATATGTCGCCGTTATTTGTCTCATACCCAAATGTGTATATCGGGATCGAAAGCCCTTCGAGCGTTTCTTTAACCTTGTCATAGTAGTAACCCTCCGTGGCATCCCCGTCGGTCAAGACGAATATTTTCGGCACGGAACCCGGATTCGCGCTCACGTGGTTTTGAATAATATCTTCCGCGACCAAAACAGCATCCCAAAGAGCCGTTCCTCCTCCGTCAACCATATTGCCTATGGCCCCTCGCAATTTTGCTTTATGATCGGCGTCCGCACGGGCAAGCGGTACACTCACATTTATCGTGCTGTTGAATTCTACCAAACCGATCGAGCATTTATCTGTGATGTAGGGCAATGCCGCTTTTAATGATCTGCGTAAATTGTATATCCTGTCACCTGCCATGGAACCGCTTGTATCGCACACAAACACAGCGACCACCGGCCTTCCGCCCGTCTTGTTTTCGGAGTAAGCGCCAAGCGCGTCTTTTACTGTCATGCTGTGCGTATTTCCGACATAATCATTGAAATACCCAAAGCTGTAGTCACTTTCTTCTTTCGGATTCACCAAAGCTTCCACCAACTCGTCGAAATCACTCGAAATGGGGTTGCACTTGTACAAGGGCTCGTCGTGCCTGACGCCAAAGGGTACGAATTTATACGATTTGTCCCATTCCTTGTCGTAGAACACCTGTGACTCGCTCACCCATGCGTCAAGGCTTCCGCTTGTCAATTGAAGCGTTGTTTGTGCGACGACTCCTATATTTCTCTGAAATTCCGCGAATTCTTCCACTGTGTGTTTGTCAAGGAACGACATAAGAAAATTCAGACCTGTGGATGATTGGTACGGATTTGTGTATCCAAATCTTATGTTTCCGGTTTTCACGTTTTGAATGATCTGCTCTGTGTCCAATCCGTCTTTTGATACGAT
>JAISNR010000063.1 GCA_031276135.1 Eubacteriales Family XIII. Incertae Sedis bacterium
AATACGTTCGGCAGCGGCGATTCGAGCGCGTCCACGCCGTCGATGCCGAGCAGGCGCGCCACCGTGCGCTCGGTGCTCACGGTCGTGTGCCTGTCGATGAATTCCTGCACCTTGCCCGCGATCCGCGCGGCCCGGCTTCTCGCTCCGTCCACCACCCTCGGATCCAGATTCAGTTTGCTCATGTTAAAACCCCTTTCTCGGTTCGGTTTGAATGTTCCCCGTCCATGAAACGCCTCGCCGAGGCGATGATCTCTTGGTCTATTCCCAATATTTCGGCTATTCTGATCGCGTCTTTAGGCGTTTCGCTGTCCCCCGACACGCGTTCCAGCCTGTAATCCATCAGCTTGGCGATCGCTTCGAGCCGCTCGTCCGGTCCCGCGTCCCGCAGCGCGGCGGCCAGCTCGCCCGGGTTCGCGTCCGAGAGTCCGCGCACGCGGTAGTTCGCGACGGTCCCGGCGCCCGCGACGCCGTCGAAATGCGTGGTCATCAGCGTGATGCAGGGCCTTTGCGACAGATGGGCGATCAGGCTCTGCGTCAGCGCGCGCCCTTCCGCCGGGTTCGTGGCGCCGGCGATCTCGTCTATGAGGATCAGCGCGCGCTCCCCGCTCTCCGCCAATATGACGCGCAGCGCCTCCATCTCGCCCCCGAAGCTCGAAAGCCCCTTGCGCACATTCTGGCTGTCGCCTATGAGTATGCCGACCGACGAGGAAAGCCCCACGACGGCCGATTCGCAGGGCACGAAAAGCCCGTGCTGCGCCATCGCGGCCACCAGCCCCGCCAGCTTCATGGAAACGGTCTTGCCGCCCATGTTCGCGCCCGTGATGCAGGAAACGCCCCGCTCCAAAACGATGCTCACGGGCCGGTAGTCGAGGCCCCTCTCGCGGAGCGCGCGTTCCGTCGGCAGATGCCTGCCCGCCTCCGCGCGCAGCGTGTGGGCGCGGGAGATCACGGGTCTGACGCAACCGCAGCGCAGCGCGTGCGCCGCCTTCGCCATGAGGAAATCGAGCGCGCCGACGCGCTCGCAATTGCGCAAAAGGCGCGCCGCTTCGGCGCAAACCGCGTCCGTCAGGCGCTTTCGCACCCGCTCTTCCGCATCCTCGATGCCGGCGGCCAGCGCATCCGCCTCCGCGCGCAGCGCGCGGTCCGCTTCGTCCGTCACGAGCGCGAAGCGCACGGAGAAGAGGTCCTCCCCCGCCACGCGCAGCCGGGGCGCGTCCCGCGCGGACTCCATGGCCGCCGCGTCGCTGCGCGCGATCACCGCTTCGAGATTGGGATCCGGCGATACGCCGACGGCGGCGAACACCTCGTCGGCCAGACGCTTTTGCCCGGCGCGCAACAGGCGTTCCTTCTCCTTCTTGCGTCTGCGCAAATCCGCCAATTCTTCCGAAAACATGTCGTATATGTAGAACGTGGGCATCCGCGCGCCCTCGGGATCGAGCGCGTCGAGCAACGCGCCCGTATCCTCCGGCATGAATCCGTCCGGCAGGTCGCCGCCGATCTCCCCGCATATGCCGGCGAGCGCTTCCATGTGCAGGAGCAACAGCTTGATTTCAAAGAGCTCCACGGTCGAAAGAACGTCCTCCGCACAGCGCGTGAGGCTGTGGGACAGGTCCTTTATCTCATCAAATACCCCCATGATGCGCTTCGCCGCGTCCCCGTGCGCGGCCAGCATCCCGCAGACGCCTTGCAGCCTGTCGAACTCCGCTTCCAGAGCCGCCTCCTCCCCCGGCAGAAAGACGCGCATCGCCGCCGCGCGCTTCCTTCCGAAGGGTGTGCGGGGGCGCAACTCCGCCGTCACGTCCGAGAAGCCCGTTTCTCTGTATGTCCGTTCGTTCGCGTACAAGTCAATCCGCCTTTCCCTGCCAAAACTTCCGCATCCGCACATCGACGACCGGTATATCCCCGACCGCCGCGCCGACCGACCGCAACAGCTCCTCGCTGTCGAAGAAGAAGCCCGCCGGCGAATACGGATTGACCGTTATCGCGGCGATCTTCACGCCCGACAGCACGAACACGCGCAGACCCTTGCCTTGAAGCCGCCGCCACGCGCGCCTGTCCACGAAGATCCTCGTCGGATCGGCCACCACAAAAGCCGCGTTTTTCAGCAAATTCGCCGGGATGCCCTCCGCCATGTTCCGCGTGAGCGCTCCCGGCAGACAGATGTACCGGCTGTTCTCGTCGATCGCCCCGCCTATGTCGGCGCCCGCCGCAAGGCCCGTCCGCAAATCGAGAATCTTGGTTTCGTCGCCGAGGCAGAGGATGCGCTTCTCCCCCGCGTGCTTCGCGATCTCCGCCAGCGCCGCCGCGTCGCGCAGCACGGGCAGACCGTACAGCCCGACCACGTGCGCGGTTTCCGCCGCCACCTCCGACACGCGCCCCGACAGCGCCGCGCCCGTCGCCAGAATCACGGCGTCCGAAGCGCGCGGCGCGGCGACCGAACGCCGATCGACGGCGCCGTCGATCAGGACCATGTCCGCGCCCAGCGCCAGCATCTCCGCGCAGACGCCCGTCTGCCCCTCCGCCGACACCGGGCCCGCCACCTGCGCATACCCCTCCGAAACCGCGCCGCAGAGCATCACGCGGCCCAGCGCCGTCCGGTAATCCGTCATGCGCAGGATCTCGAGCCCCGCGTCCGCAAAGGCGTAGAGCTCCGTCGGGATCGTCGCCACGGCGCCCTCCGGCAGAAAAATCCGGGGCTTCGCCGTTCCCGTCACCAAATCCTCCGACTCGCCGTCCCGGCCCGTCGAGGTGATGCCGAGGCGTATCCCGGCATCCCGCGCCTCCGCGATCAGCGCGCCGAGCGCGGTGGTCTTGCCCGTGTTCTTCGCCATGCCGACGACGGAAACGACCCTGTGGTCTTTGACTGTTTCGAGCAGAAGCCCCATTTTATACCCTACTTGGAATTCCTTCTGTGCCTCGTGAGATTCGCGGGCTCGATCGAAATGGCCTTGCCCTCCGACAGCGCCGCGACGCCCTCAAACTTGTACGATTTCTTGCCCGTGCAATAATCGCAGGTGCAAGCGATTTCATCCGTGTGCTTCGGTTCCGCGTAGGACGTGATCACGCCCTCGTAGTTCCGCAGGATGACGCGCTCCGTCGTGGATGAGATCAGGTAATCGGGCATGACGGGCGTCTTTCCGCCGCCGCCCGGCGCGTCCACGACGAAGGTCGGCACCGCGAAGCCCGAGGTGTGCCCGCGCAGCGCCTCTATGATCTCGATCCCCTTCGCCACCTTGGTCCGGAAGTGCTCTATGCCCATGGACAGGTCGCACTGGTAGATGTAGTAGGGGCGCACCCTGTTTTTGACCAGCAGATGCACCAATTCGCGCATGATGTGCGGGCAGTCGTTCAGCCCCCGCAGCAACACGCTCTGGTTTCCGAGCGGTATGCCCGCGTCGGCGAGCTTCGCGAGCGCGGCCACGGCGTCCGGCGTCATCTCCTTGGGATGGTTGAAATGCGTGTTCAGCCATACGGGATGATACTTCTTCAGCATGTTCACCAAATCGTCCGTGATGCGCATGGGCATGACGACGGGCGTCCGCGACCCGAGCCGCACGATCTCCACGTGGGGGATCTTGCGCAGCTCCGCGATGATGTACTCCAGAAAGTCGTCGCCCACGCAGAGGCAGTCGCCGCCCGAAAGCAGCACGTCCCGCACCTGCGGCGTATTGCGTATGTACGCGATGCACTTCTCGACGTCCCGTATATCGCGGCTGCTGTCGTATTCGCCGGCCAGCCTGCGGCGCGTGCAATGCCTGCAATACATGGAGCACTGATCCGTGATGAGGAAGAGCACGCGGTCGGGATACCTGTGCGTCAGGCCCGGCGCGGGCGAATCCGCGTCCTCGTGCAGGGGATCCTCCATATCGTTCTCTCCCTTGTGCGTTTCGGCCAGAATGGGCACGGCCTGCATGCGGACGGGGCAGCGGGGATCGTCCGGGTCCATGAGCGACGCGTAATAGGGCGTGATCCCCACGCGGAAGCTGTCCGCCACCCGCTTGATCTCCTCCTCCTCATCGGCCGTCAGGTTCACCACCTGCTTGATCTCGTCCACGCTCGTGAGCCTGTTCCGTATCTGCCAGCGCCAATCGTTCCAATCCCCCTCGCTCACATCCTTCCAGAGAGGAATCTCTCTTCGGTTTCTAATCTCTGACATTTCCATATACCTCCTCAACAAATACGACACTAGGGCCGTCCCAAGCGGCCCGGCGACCGGTCATTGCTTTGACGGTCGTGAGCTGTATCCCTCAATACCCCTAACCGTCCCGCTACGCGTACATCTCCTCGAACAGCTTGCGCAGGCCGGCGTTCTCGCGCAAAACCTGCAACGCGATCTCCGCGTGATCCTTGCAATACCCGTTGCCGATGATCATATCCACATCCTTGCCCACGCCCTCCGCGCCGAGCGCGGCCTTCGTGAAATTCGTCGCCATGGAGAAGAAATAGACCGTTCCGCGCTCCCTGCACGCGAGTATGGAAGCCATCTCCGTATTCTCGATGTTCACGCAGTTGATCACCACGTCCGCCAACCTGCCGTCCGTCAACTCCGAAACCCTGTTGTACAGGCCGACCGCGTCCGTCGCGTCAAACGCGAAATACGCGTCCGCGAGCTTCAGCTTCCGCGCCCGCTCCGCAGACTTCTCGCTGCCGCCGACGCAGATGACCTTCCCGTTCACGCCGGCGCGCTTCTTCGCCTCGTGCAGGCACAGAAGTCCGGACTTCCCGCCGCCGCCTATGATCACGACGGTATCGCCCGATTTCACGAGCCTGGCGGTCTGGGCCGGCGCGCCCGCGACATCCAGCGCCGACAGCGCCAGCGTTTCGGGCATATCCTTCGGCAGCACCGCGTAGATGCCGCTTTGGAAGAGTATGGCCTTGCCTTTGATGTCCACCTGATCGATGTCGGGCCGCACGGCCGTGATCTCATCGATGACGAGCGGCGTGAGCGAGAGCGAAACGAGCGTCGCGATCTTGTCGCCGACCTTCAGATTTCCCGCGTAGGCGGGACCGATCTCCTTCACCGTTCCGATCAGCATGCCGCCGGAGCCCGTCACGGGGTTCTTGTGCTTGCCGGCCTTCGCGACGATGCCCGTCATGATCTTCTTGATTTCGTCAATGTCGCCGCCCGCCTGCTTCTCGATCTGCGTGAAGCTGGCGGAATCTATGTTCAGCGTCTGCACGTCTATGAGCGCCTCGTTGTCATAGATCTCCATTGTGTTGTCGATGACGTCGGCCGGCTGCGGCAATACGCCCTTGGGGGAGATGACCCTGTGCGTTCCGAACGGACA
>JAISNR010000041.1 GCA_031276135.1 Eubacteriales Family XIII. Incertae Sedis bacterium
CCGATGTCGCTCTCGTCGGCGACGAATGCGAAGATGGGAATGCCCATGCGGGAGTCGATGATCCTCCGCATGATCTCCCCGTCCTTGTGAGAAACGACGGCCGCCGCGACGTCGGTCAGATCCGAAAGGGCCAAATCGACCTTCGGACGGGCCGTCGTGAAGAGCGTCATCGTGTTTGCCGTGTGGCCGATGTTGAGTCTGCGCATTGTATGCTGTCCCCCTTTTTTCGTGTGCGGCGATTGCCCGGCTTGTGTACAATAACGGTGTCTGCGGCGCACGCCGTCAAAACAGGAACACATCCTTCTCGTCCGCAGCCAAATCCTTCATTTGCCTCGTATATCCGCCGATGCTGAAAAACGCGAAATATGCGCGTTGCGGCGCGCCGTCCGGGCGGACGGCCTTTTTCTTCTCCCGCAACCTGTAAAACAGATCGGTGTCCATCGGCCCGTCGGTATACTTGCATTCGCCGAAGAGCATTTCCCCGCCGGCATCATCCGACGCCACGATGTCGATTTCCCGGCTGCCGTCCCACCATCGCCCGACCCTGCTCGGGCGAAACGGCAAGGAGCCTTCCGCCGCAAGCTGCCAAACGCGTTGCCGGCAAATGTCCTCGTACACATAGGCGACGTGGCGGCTCACGAAGCCTTCACGAATCCTCGATGCCGCCCGCTCCGCGTGCCCCGTTTCGATGGAAGCCCTTTCGGGATACACGAACTTGAACCAGAACGCAATAAAGTTGTCCTTGATTCGATACAAACCGCGCTTGCTCTTGTGGGGTTTGTCCTCGGTGACGGGAAGCTGCCTTTCCAAGATATCCAAGTCGATCAGGGTTTGAATGTATTTTGTCAGGCCGGTCTGTTTGACTCCCATAGCCGAAGCGATTGCGCTCATTTTTTGATTTCCTGCGGCGATCGTGCGGATCAGGGAAAAATAACTGCCGATTTCCGAAACCTCGCTTTGCAGCAGAAAAATCGGCTCTTCATAAAGAAAGCTCCTCGTGGACAGCACATGTTTTTCGATGGCCGTCCAAATGTCGCGTTCATCCCGGAAGAGTTCGATGTATTTCGGAACGCCTCCTGTGACACTGTAATATTCGATCAACGCACGCTCACTCTTTCCGCGGTAAAATTCGTGATAATGCCGGAACGGAATCGGCTTGAGTTTGATTTGGCCCGTTCTCCGGCCGTACAGGGGACTGTCGTAGGCGAGCGTCTGCGCTTCCATCAGAGAAATCAGGGAACCGCACAGGATCACCATCACATTCCGATCTTTAAGATTTTCCCATATCCTCTGAAAAATCGAAGGAAAGGCGGGATTGCTCTTCCCAATGTACTGAAATTCGTCGAACACGATCAGCTTTCGCAGACCGCTCTCATATTGCAGAATTGCATCAAAGATCAGCGCCCAATCGTCCACCGCCGCGTTTTTCAAGAGCGCGTTGTTCGTGTATTCCGCCGCGAGGTCCTTGAAGCGACTGCGGTTCACCGCCTCCGATTCCTCCGTGGCGAGAAAATACAGCATATTTTTGTCCCGGCCGAACGCCGAGATCAGCGCGGTTTTTCCTACGCGGCGACGCCCGTAAAGGACGACCAAGGAGGCGTTCGGTCTGTCGTATTCGCTTTGCAGAAATGCCAGATCATCGGTCCGGTTTGTAAAAGTATCCATGGAGTCACCCCGTCGGAACAATCGAACTCTGTTATAATTTGAAGTATTATAATTCAAATTATAATGCTGTCCCGCGCAATTTGCAAGGCCGAATTGAATTCCCGCGCCCTTGTGCACCGAATTGAAATTCCCGCGCCCTTGAAATCCCGTCCCCGGTGTGCTACAATCGGAATATGGAGATTCGGGAAGCCGCGCAGGGGGATCTGATGCCCCTGCTGGACTTATACAGGCATTTGCACGACAACCCTATGCCCGCCGCGGGTGAAGCGCTCGACGCGCTGTGGCGGCGCATACTGGCGGACGAAAACCACCGCATCCTGCTCGGCCTCGCGGACGGCGGGATCGTTTCGTCGTGCGTGCTTTTGATCGTTCCGAACCTGACGCGCGGGCAGAGGCCCTATGCCCTCGTCGAAAACGTGGTGACGCGTGCGGACCGCAGGGGCAGGGGCTATGCGACGCGCTTGCTGGCCTTCGCGGGCGAGCTCGCCGAAAGGGAGAATTGCTATAAGATCATGCTGATGACGGGTTCCAAGGATGCGTCCGTTCTGGGTTTTTATGAGCGCGCAGGGTACAACCGGCAGGACAAGACGGCCTTTATCCGTTGGCTGTAGGCGAAGGAAGGAGAAGCCATGATTTCCGAAAAGATGCTCGCGCTCGCGCGAAAAAACAGCGCCATCCGCGCGATGTTTGAGGAAGGCGCCGGGCTGGCCGCGCTGTACGGCCGCGAAAACGTCTTTGATTTCAGTCTGGGGAATCCGAATTTTCCGGCGCCGAAAGCGGTGCGGCGCGCGATTCTCGACGTGCTCGACGGCGAGGACAGTCTGCTCGTGCACGGTTACATGAGCAACGCGGGCTACGCGGACGTGCGCGGCGCCGTGGCGGCGTCGCTGAACGAACGCTTCGGCACCGCGTTCGGAGCGGACAACATCATCATGTCCGTCGGCGCGGCAGGCGGTTTGAACGTGGTCTTAAAGACGCTTTTGAACCCGGGCGACGAGGTGATCGCGTTCGCGCCCTATTTTGTCGAGTACGGCAATTACGTCGCGGGCTGCGACGGCAGGCTCGTCGTCGTGCCGCCGAACACGGAGGATTTCCTGCCGGATACGCGCCGGCTCGAAGAGGCCGTGACGCCCGCAACCAAGGCCGTCATCCTCAATTCGCCGAACAACCCCACGGGCGTCGTGTACGCGGCCGAAACGATCGCGCGCATCGCGGAGGTCCTCGAAGCGAAGCAGCGCGCATACGGGACGAACATCTGCATCATATCGGACGAACCCTACCGCGAACTCGCCTACGACGGCGTCGTCGTTCCGTATGTCACAAAATTTTATCCAAATACCATTGTATGCTATTCATGGTCGAAGTCGCTCTCCCTGCCCGGCGAGCGCATCGGCTACATCGTCGTGCCGAGCGCGGTGCACGAATACGAGATCGTCTATGAAGCCGCCTGCATCGCCACGCGCGTGCTCGGCTTCGTCAACGCGCCCTCCCTGATGCAGCGCGTCGCGGCGAGATGCCTCGGCGAGAGGGCCGACGTCGGGGCCTACGATCGAAACAGGAAGCGCCTCTACGAGGGACTCAGGGCTTGCGGATTTTCTTGCGTGTTCCCGCAGGGGGCCTTCTATCTGTGGATGAAGAGCCCCGTTCCGGACGCGGAATTCGTCGAGGCCGCGAAGCGGCACAACATCCTCGTCGTCCCCGGCGCCTCGTTCGGATGCCCGGGCTATGTGCGGCTCGCATACTGCGTTTCGCCGGACACCATCGAACGCTCGCTGCCGGCCTTTGAGAAACTCGCGGCGGAGTGTTTCGGGCCGCGATAGTCCTTTGCGCGCCGGCAAGCCGCTTATGCCTCGGTTTCGCGCCCCTGCAAAAGAAGCGAGGATCGCAGACCCTCCCAATAGATGAACAGGCGGTCCGGAAGGAGCGGCTTGCTGTACAGATATCCTTGGTAGATGTGGACGCCGAGCGAGCGCAGCATGTCGCTCTGTTCACGCGTTTCCACGTATTCCGCTATGAGTTCTATGTCCGACGCCTCCGCGAGGTGCGAGATGGACTTGATGATATCGCGCGAGGTCGCCGAATCCAGGATGTCCTTTACGAGCACACCGTCCAATTTCAACGTGCTCAGGTCGAATTCCTTGAGGTACAGGAGCGATGTGTGCCCCATGCCGAAATCATCCATCGCGAGCCGTACGCCGAGCTCCTTCAACTGCGCGAGCCTGCGGCGCGAGGCGGTCGTGAGCGCGAGCTGTTCCGTCACCTCGAGTTCGATCATGTTCGGATCGATCGAATTGCTTTCGAGTTCGCGCGCGACGAGTTCCGCTATGTCGTCGGAGATCTGCGTGGGCGACAGGTTGACGGACAGGATGGTCGCAAGGCCCCGTTTGTTCCAGTTTTTCAATTCGCGGAAGGACCGCCGCAGCGTCCAGCGGCACAGCAGGTCCTCGATCTCCGAATCCTCCGCCAGCGCGACCGTGACGGGCGGCGGAATCATGCCGAGCTGCGGATGCTTCCAGCGCAAGAGCGCCTCGACGCCGTGCAGGTTGCCGTCCGATTTGATCTGCGGTTGGTATTCCAGAAAGAGCGGGCAATCCGGTCTGTCCGCGTCCTCCGCCAAGGCCGTCTGCAGGTCGTCTTTGAGCGCGATGGCGAGTCCGCGCGCCAGATTGCCGATGCTGTCGCCGCGCGCCGTGAGATTTTGCATGCCGGCCAGCACGCATTCCGTCAAGCCTTTCAGCGCGTTCCGTCCCTCCTGCGCCTTGTGCTTTTGGAACAGGATCACAAAGGGTCCGTAGCAGGCCGCTCCCACGAAGATGTTGAAGATCTGGAGCAGGGAACCGCTGACAGAGCCCGTCGCCATGAAACCGCTGAGCAGCACGGGCGTGGTCCAGTTGGCGCTCGTCGTGACGAGCGGAACAAGGCCGGCCGACATCGCGGCCGTCGTCGTCAGCGTCAGGACGGCGGGCGTCAGGATGAAGGGTATGGCAAAGAAGGGATTCAGCACGATGGGCACGCCGTAGATCAGGATTTCGTTGATGTTGAAGATGCTCGGAATCGACGAAATGATGGCGATCTGCCGCGTGTTCGTGCGCTTGGTCAGGAATACGATCGCGAGGATCAGGCACAGGGACGCGCCGCTGCCGCCCGGGAACACGAAAATGTCAAAAAATTCCTTGGAATACATGTGCGTCGGTTCGAGTCCCTGCGCCAGCTGCTCGGCGTTCAGTTCGAGATTCGGAACGAACACGTTGTTCACCACCGGCTCCATGATGTTGGTGCCGTGCAAGCCGAAGATCCAGAAGAGATGGGAGAGCAGGACGAAGCTCAGGGCCGTGCCGAGGTTCGCGCCCGCGGTGTCGCCGAACAGCATGCGGAAGCGTTCGTACATCAGCGACTGCATGTCGGCGATGCCCGCCGAATCGAAGAGCAGGTGGATGGCGGAAAAGACGCAGATCGTGATGAAAGCGGGAAAGAGCGCGTGCAGGCTCTGCCCGACGGTCCGGTCCGCGCTGTCCGAGTAGATGCGCATGCGGAATTTCCCGAAGGCGTGCAGGAGGATGAAGATTTGCGAGGAAACCACGGCGATGACGATGGCGATGAAGAGTCCCAACGCGCCGAGGAAGCGAAGGGGTATCTCGCTTTCGGGGATGTACATGACCGCGATGTAGCAGGCGAGCGCCGTTACGGAACCGAAAAAGGGATGCAGGTCCACGTTCGTCCTGTGTACGTAAGCCTCGGTCATGCTGTAAGAGATGGACATCAGCACGGCCATGCTCAGAATTGCGAAGGTGCCCTGCCAGATGTATCCCCCCAAATTCTTCCACGTATCGCCGAAGGCCAGAAGCATGAAATCCTGATAGGCGCGGACGGGGAAGTTGTTGATGACGAGGGCAAAGCTTCCCGCCATCACGATCGGTATAATCAAAATCAGACCGCGCCGTATGGCGCGCAGGAGGCTGTTGTCCGATATCCTGTCGAAAATTGTCAGCATTGCTTGCTCCTTTTGGCATGATTTCCGGCACAAAAACAATTTGAATTTTGCCTGTACAGTATATCATAAAGACATTTGCGGGGAAAGGGCGTTTATAAACTATTTGCTTTGCCGGCCGGCGGTCCGGCGGTTTGTTGCTTGCGCACCTCTCGGGTGCAACGTCACGCTGTAATATGCAGATATCTCGATTGTTCCCTTGATTATCTGCATATAATATGTCATACTATATGCAGATAATCAAGGAGATGTGCATATGAGATACTTCGATTATTCCTTTCTCGAACACGAGATGCTCCCTGCGGGAACGGCAGGATTTCGCGCCTGCTGTCGCTTTTGCTCTTGTATAAAAACGGTTTTGACGCCGGGCGGCGATTATGCTTTAACTGAATAGTCATCTTGGAATTTGAAGAGACAGTGGACATTATGCCGATGTATACGCAGAAAAGGTTGACCGCAAACACATTAAAAATAATTGCTGTTGCGGCAATGACGGTTGACCATTTGACTTGGCTGTTGTTGCCGGGGTACCGCACGGACATACTCACGCTGTCCCTGCACGCCATAGGGCGACTGACGGCGCCGATAATGATGTTTTTTATTGCGGAAGGATTTCACTGTACAAAAAACATAAAGAAGTATATCCTTCGGCTGTTTCTGTTCGCGTTCATCGCGCATTTTGCATACGCAATGCTGTTTGCGAAAAGCTTCATACCTTTTCAACATACCGTGTTTGACCAAACGAGTGTTTTATGGACGTTTGCGTTGGGCTTGGTCGCGCTGGCGGTTACAAAAAGCGAAAACGCCAAATTAAAGCCTTGGCACAGGCAAGCCATTGTTTGGGTATGTATAATCGCCGCTTTCTGCGCGGATTGGAGTTCCCCCGCCGCCGTAATCATTCTGTACATAGGTATAAATCGCGGAGATTTCAAGAAACAAATGCTATGGTTCATGATTTGGATTGCAATGTACGCAATCGTGTACGCCATATTCCTAAATCCTGTATACGGCGCATTGCAGATGCTCACCGCGCTTGCTGTCCCTCTCCTGCATGGCTACAATGGGCAACGCGGCAAATTGAAATGGAAAGGGATGAAATGGTTTTTTTACATCTATTATCCTGCGCATTTGTTTGTATTGGGAGCGATTCGCATACTGATACTGTCTCGATAATCGTGTGATTTTGTATCATTCCATCAATCGTAAAACCTATTGAAATTGCAATGTTTTGAAGGGGTTTTTCCGCTCGGTTGGTGTTAAACTCGGGGTATACCGTAAAGACATTCGCGGGGAAAGGGCGTGTATAAACTATTTGCTTTGCCGGCCGGCGGTTTCGTGATATAATCGTAGACGGGCCGATCGCGCGGCGCGGCGGATGTTTTCGCGCGCGGACGGGAGGCCCGGAACGGAGGATGCCCGGTACAGATGCTTTTTTCAAGCGTGACCTTTCTCTATTATTTTTTGCCGGCCGTGTTGCTCGTCTATTTTTTGACGCCCATGCCCGGCGGCTCCGCGCGCTTCCGCAATGCGGCGTTGCTCCTGTGCAGCCTCGTGTTCTACGCGTGGGGCGAGCCCGTCTATGTATTTTTGATGCTGTTCCAGTCGCTCGCGGGCTGGTTTTTCGGACTCTTGATCGACGCCTCCCGGGGAAAACCCGCGTCGACCGCCTTTGCCTTTGCCTCGGTGACGGTCGGCCTCGGCGGGCTCGCGCTGTTCAAATACTACGATTTCTTTGCGGAAAACGCGAACGCGCTGTTCCGCGCCTCGGCGCCTTCCCTCGGCTTGGCCCTGCCCATAGGAATAAGTTTCTATACATTCCAGATTTTAAGCTATACGATCGATCTCCGTCGCGGTACGGTCCGCGTGCAGCGCGATCCGCTGACCTTTGCGACCTATGTATCGCTCTTCCCGCAGCTGATCGCGGGGCCGATCGTGCGCTACGCCGATGTCGCGGATGCGCTCGAGAGCCGCGCGCATTCGGCCGCGCGCTTCGCGGCGGGCGCGCGGCGCTTCGTGACGGGTCTGGCCAAGAAGGTCCTGCTCGCGAACACGCTCGGCGGGCTCGCCGTGTCCTGCGACGCTCCGGACGGGCAGAGCCTGTTGCTCGCCTGGCTGTACGCGCTCGCGTACACCTTGCAGATCTATTTTGATTTCTCCGGCTACAGCGACATGGCCATCGGTCTCGGGCACATGTTCGGCTTCAAATTTCCCGAGAACTTCAACTACCCCTACATCGCGCGCAGCGTCACGGAATTCTGGCGGCGCTGGCACATGTCGCTTTCCTCCTGGTTTCGCGATTACGTGTACATCCCGCTCGGCGGAAACCGCGCGCCTGCGGCCGGACGCGTGTGCAACATACTGCTCGTCTGGCTGCTCACGGGCCTTTGGCACGGCGCCGCGTGGACCTTCCTCCTGTGGGGGCTGTACTTCGGCCTGCTTCTGCTGCTCGAAAAATACGCGTTTTCCGGGCTTTTGAAACGCTTGCCCGCCCCGCTCGGCCACGTCTATCTCCCGCTCTGCGCGATCTTCGGCTGGGTGCTCTTCGACGCGAAGGACGCGGCCGCCGCCG
>JAISNR010000047.1 GCA_031276135.1 Eubacteriales Family XIII. Incertae Sedis bacterium
GCGGAAGCGCGTTTTCGCAGGAAATGACGAGGCAGGGTTTTTTCAAACCCTGCCTCGTCATTTTGGATGGAATCGTGTGTGTTTATAGGATGTCGGACCGGAAATAAAGGAGGAAGAACTTGCTTGGTTCAGCAAATGAGTCCGACAATGTACGCTGTGTTCTGTGCTCTGCTGATCTCATGTACCCATCATACACGGCAATTGTGTTGATTGTGTGGAGAAAAAATGAATATATAGAAAAAGTACGCAAGATTCGGGCTTGGAAGGCGAAATTGCGGGAAAAATGAAACAAGAAAGCAAACGCAGAGAATTCGGAGCCCCGGCGAAGCAGACGACGGAAGGACGGGACAGATGGAAGCAACGACGGTAATAATCATTCTGGTCATCGCGATGGTGTTGACGAATATATTGGACAGCATCTTTGAGCGTTTGCCCTTGCCGCTGATCCAGTTGGCCGTCGGCTTCCTTCTCGGGTTGTTTACCGAAAACATGCCGGAGCTCGAACCGGAGATCTTCATGGCGCTCGTGATCGCGCCCCTGCTGTTCCGGGAGAGCGAGGAGGCGGATCTGCTTTCGCTGTGGCGCTTCAAGAAGCAGGTGTTTTTCATGGCTTTCCTGCTGGTGTTCATCACGGTGCTCGGCATCGGCTTCGCCGTAAATCTGCTGATCCCGGATCTGCCGCTCGCCGCCTGCTTCGCGCTCGGCGCGGTGCTCGGCCCCACGGATTACGTGGCGGTCGCCTCCCTGTCCTCCAAGGTCAAGCTGCCGGACGTGCTGGTCACGGTCCTGAAAGGAGAGGCGCTGATCAACGACGCGTCCGGCCTCATCTCGCTGCAATTCGCCGTGGCGGCCCTGCTGACGGGCGCGTTCTCCGTTCTGCGCGCCTCCGGCGAGCTCGTCGTGCTCTGCGTCGGCGGCTTCCTCGTCGGCCACGCGATCATCATCCTGAAGCGCCTGCTCACGGAAATGCTGCGGCGGATGATGATTCACTATCTGGACACCTATGTGCTCATCGAGCTGCTGCTGCCGTTTTTGAGCTATGTCGCGGCGGAATTCTTCGGGTTTTCGGGCATATTGGCCGCCGTGACCGCAGGCACGCTGCAAGCCTTGGATTTCAAAAAGACGGGTCTGTTCGAGGCGGAGGTCGGGAACGCCGAAAAGACGGTGTGGGATATGGTCAGCTTCATATTGAACGCCCTCGTTTTTCTGATGCTCGGCATGCAGATGCCGGCGGCCCTCCTGCACGTGTGGGAAAACCCCGATTACAACAAGGCGTTTGTGGTCGCGGTCACGGTCGTGACGACGCTCATCCTGTATGCCGTTCGCTTTGCGAGCATATCGTTTTTCTCCGAGGAGGTGATCGGCCGGGGTCTGCGGGAAAGGCTCAGGAACACGCTGATCCTGACCCTGGCCGGCGTGAAGGGCGTCGTGGCCATCGCCGCCGCCATCTCCCTGCCCGCATTTTTCGCGCAGAAACCCCTGTTGATGTTCATCGCGGCGGGAACCATCACGCTGACGCTCGTGCTGGCGCTGTTCCTGCTCCCCTTTGTGACGACGGAATCGCCGGAGGAAAGGAGCGAGGCGAACCGTGCGCACATCGAGCTCCTGCGCGATGTCGTGCGCCAGCTGCGCAAGAAGGAGGGCGCGCATCTCGGCGCCGTGATCGTGAGCTACCAAAAGCGCATCAAGGAACTCGAATACGATTCCCACGAGAAGGACGAGCGCAAGCAGATGAAATCGCTTCGCGCCTATGCGGGAACGGTGGAGCGGGCGGCCTTGGCGAAGCGCCTCGCCGGGAAGGAGATCGGCCGCAGGGTCTACCGCGACTATATGGAAATATTATCTATGACGCGGCGCGCGGAGGTCGCGGGCGTGCTGAGCTACAGCCTCGCGGGTCTGCGGCGGTATTTGAAGTACCTCCTGCGATCGGACAAGGAACGGGCGATCGGCATGTCCGCGGACGCGTACAGGCAAAAGCTGCGCGATCTGTTTTGGGACCTCACGGATCTGATCGTGAAATCCTTTGAGGATGTGCGCGACCGATATTCCGACAGGCTGATCGCCCTGTTCATCGAGGAGCGCGTCAATCTGGTGGGGCATCTGATCGACGACGCCTACGCCGGCACCCTGCGGGCGCGGCTGCACGAGGAATACGTGGACGAGCTGCTGATCGGATACGAGATCGAGCGGGAAACGATCTGGGATTTTCTCGATGAGGGCAAGATGACGCTGTCGCAGGCCAACGAGCTGCGCGCCAATGTGAACAAGCTGGAATCCTATACCCTGGCGGACGACCAAAACGACGTGATGCTGAAGCTCATATCCGTCATGGAGCGGCAGCGCAGGGAGCGCGAGGAGGAGAGCAGGGCGGAGCGGAAGAGAAAGGCGCAAAAGAGAAAGGCGCAGAAAGCGAAGGACAAGCGCCGCGCCTGAACGCGGAGAACGGGGCGGGTTCGTTCGGGGAGATGCAATTCTTTTTCCGGCGCCCGCTGCGGGAAGTTTGATCCCTTTGCGCCGATCAATCCGCGCCGCAGCGGAAAACGCCGCGTTCCGTGACCACGACGCCCGCGCGCACATCGTGCGGGAGCGGCGACAGGACGCCGTCCGCGCAGACGCTCCGCTCGCGGCATACGACGATGGCGTCCGTCTTCGGCAGGGCCGCCAAATACCTGTCGTAGTATCCGCCGCCGTAACCGAGCCGGTTGCCGCTGCGGTCGCAGCAGATGCAGGGAACGACGATGAACGGGATTTCGTCCGCGCGCACCGCGGGACAGGAGGGCCCGGGTTCGAGCAGACCGAAGCGCGCGGGCACGAGGTCCGCCGCGCCCGCGATTTCCCGCGCCTCCATGCGGCCGCCGCGCGTCAGCGCGGGCGCGCAGACGCGCTTTCCGTCCGCGAGGGCCCTTTGCACGAAGGGCAGGGTGTCCACCTCGCTCCCCACGCCTATATAGCAGAAGATCGCATCCGCCCGCCCGTATTCGGGCAGGCCGAGCAGCATTTCGCGGATCGCGCGGTCCGCCGCCGCGCGGTATTCCGCCGGCAGCGCGTCCCTCCGCTCCCGCATCAGCCTTCGCAATGCGTTTCGTTCCATTCGGCGCAAGATCCCCTTTCTCCCGGAGGATCCCGGGTACATCCATTGTACTCGGTTCGGCGGCGGATTGGAAGCACAAAAAATTTGATATCCGCACGGACAGGTGGTATAATAAAAGCCACCGAACAGAAAGGATATCGTGCATGACCATATCGCCGGAGTATTTTCTGAGCCAGTTGACGAATCCCGTTTTTTTTGTTACGACCCTGCTCACACTGGGCGTAATTTTGGTAAATGGATGGACCGACGCCCCGAACGCCATCGCCACCTGCGTTTCCACGCGGTCGATGGATGTCCGCAAGGCGATATGGATGGCGGCGATTTTCAATTTTTTGGGCGTGCTGGTCATGACCGCTCTGAACGCCACCGTCGCCCATACGATCTACCGCATGGTGGACTTCGGCGGCGATTCGCGCGTCGCGCTCGCGGCCCTGTGCGCCGCGATGCTCGCGATCGTCCTGTGGGCGACGGCGGCCTGGCGCTTCGGGATCCCCACGAGCGAAAGCCACGCGCTGATCGCCGGGCTCTCCGGCGCGGCGATCGCCCTGCAGGGCGGTTTTTCCGGCATCAACGCCTCCGAATGGATCAAGGTGCTCTACGGCCTTGTCCTTTCCACGGCCCTCGGCTTCGTCACAGGATATATTTCTGTAAAAGGAATAGAATCCCTCTTTTATGGGGTGGACCGTCTGCATGCCCACGGGCTGTTCATGCGTGCGCAGGTGGCGGCGGCGGCGGGCATGGCCTTTATGCACGGCGCGCAGGACGGGCAGAAATTCATGGGCGTATTCCTGCTCGGGCTCTTTCTGTCGGCCGGCCGCGCGGATGTCGGCGTGTTCGTCATTCCCGTCTGGCTCATGGTGCTCTGCTCTCTCGTCATGGCGCTCGGAACCTCCATAGGCGGTTACCGCATCATCAAATCGGTCGGCATGGACATGGTCAGGCTGGAGAAGCATCAGGGCTTCGCCGCCGACCTCTCCGCCGCGTTCTGTCTGCTCCTCGCCTCGATCTGGGGCCTGCCCGTCAGCACCACGCACACAAAGACCACCGCCATCATGGGCGTCGGCGCGGCGCGAAGGCTGTCCTGCGTCAACTGGCGGATCGTCGGCGAGATGATCCTGACCTGGGTGCTGACCTTTCCGGGTTGCGGTTTGATCGGATATTTGATGGCACGGCTGTTCATATATATTTTTTAGGAGGTTTTCAGCTTGTCCAAGGAAGATAAATACTACGAAGCCTTCGTGGAGATGGTAGGCTATTCCTGCGAGGCGGCACAGCTTTTGAAGAAGATCCTGCACGCTTTCGATCCCGTCGATCTGCCGGAGCGGATGCGGAACATGCACGAGATCGAGCATTCCGGCGACATCGCGCGGCACGTCATGACGAAGAAGCTGGCCAGGGAATTCATCACGCCCATCGAGCGCGAGGACATCATGGCCATGGCCGAGGCCATCGACAACGTCACGGACAAGATCGAGGATGTGCTGATGCGCATCTACATCTTCAACATCCCGGAGATTCGCGAGGAGGCCAAGAAGATCACGGACGTCATCGTGCGGTCCTGCGAAACGCTGCGCGAGGCCCTTTCCGAATTCCACAACTTCCGGAAATCCAAGACCCTCCACGAAAAGATCATATTGGTCAATCAACTGGAAGAGGAAGCCGACAACATCTACACGACGGGCGTGCGAAACCTGTATCTGGAAAAGGCGGATCCCATCCTCGTGCAGGCGTGGTACGAAACCTTCCAGTTCCTCGAGGATTGCTGCGACGCCTGCGAGGATGTCGCGGATGTCATCGAGAGCGTTATGCTGAAGAATACATAGAATTCATTCTTAAATAAGTAAATTCAATACAAGAACGCAAGGAGAGGAAGAGGGCGATGCTCGTGGTGGCGGCGACGCAAAACGCGCACAAGATCAGGGAATTGACGGAAATCACAAAGGACTTCGGCATGGAGGTGATCTCCCGCGCGGCGGCCGGCGTGCCGGATTTTGAGATCGAGGAGGACGGTGCCGGCTTCGAGGAAAATTCGCTGAAGAAGGCGCGCGTCATCATGGAATATTGCGGCATGGCGGCGATCGCCGACGATTCGGGCCTCGTGACGGACGCCCTCGGCGGCGCGCCCGGCGTCCTGTCCGCGCGCTTCGCGGGCGTTTTCGGCGCGGACGCCGACGCCGCGAACAACCGGAAGCTGCTCGCTCTCCTGTCGGATGTGCCGGACGCGGAGCGGACGGCGCGCTTCGTTTCCGTCGTGACCTTGGTCTTTCCGGGCGGGCGCGCGCTCGCGGCGCGGGGGGAGTGCGAGGGCCGCATCGGGCGGGAGGAAAAGGGCTCCGGCGGCTTCGGCTACGATCCCCTGTTCACGCCCCTCGGCTTCGAAAAAACCTTTGCCGAGCTTTCCGCCGAGGAAAAAAACGGGATCAGCCACAGGGCAAGGGCGCTTGCCGCGCTGCGGGAGATCCTGTCCGAAAGCGGCGGCGCGGGCTGAGAGCCGCAGCCCGCGCCGCACCGTCCGCGCCCGCGCAGTTCGACCCCGGCATTCGGCCTGCGGCCGTTATCTGTCGGGCCGGATGACGCGCACGGATATGATGCCGTCGTTTTCTTTCAGCACGCGCTTCAATTCCTCTTCTTCGACGGGCGAATCGATGTCCGCGAGGGTGTAGGCGTAGTCCCCCTTGCTGCGGTTCAGCATGTCGCAGATGTTGATGTTCTTTTCGGCGAGCGTTCCCGTGATCCACTTGAGCATCGAAGGGATGTTTCTGTTCAGGATGCAGACGCGCGCCAAGGCCGTGGGCGTGCCCATATTGCATTTGGGGTAGTTCACGGAATGGCTGATGTTGCCGTTTTCGATGTAATCCATGATCTCATCGACCGCCATGATGGCGCAGTTGTCCTCCGATTCCTTCGTGGACGCGCCGAGATGGGGGATGGCCACGACGTTTTCGACGCCGACGAAGCGCTCGGTCGGGAAATCCGTCACATAGGTTCTGATCTTGCCGGCGCCGACGGCGCGAAGCACGTCCTCGTCCTTCACGATCTTGTCCCGCGAAAAATTCAAGAGCACGACGCCCTGCTTCATCGTTTCGAAGCTCTTTTCGTCGAACATGCCGGTGGTGTTCTCCATGAAGGGCACGTGTATGGTGATGTAATCGGCCTGCTTCAGCACGTCGTCGATGACATCGCAGAGCAACACCGAGGCGGACAGCTCGTGCGCGCTCTTGACGGTGATGTAGGGATCGTGGCCGACGACGCGCATGCCCAGAAGCTCCGCCGCGTTCGCCACGAGCACGCCCACGGCGCCGAGGCCGATCACGCCGAGCGTCTTTCCTTTGATCTCCTCGCCCGCGAATTTCGATTTGTTCTTCTCCACGGCCTTGGGTATGTCCTCGCGCAGGGTCTTTGTCCAGGCGATCGCGCTCGACAGGTTCCGCGCGCTCATGAGTATGCCGGTCAGGACGAGCTCCTTGACGGCGTTGGCGTTGGCGCCCGGGGTGTTGAACACGACGATGCCCTCCTCGGAACAGCGCTCCACGGGAATGTTGTTGACGCCGGCGCCCGCGCGCGCGATGGCGAGCAGGCGGGGGGAGAATCGCATGTCGTGCATATCCTGGCTCCTGACCAATATGCCGTGGGCTTCGCCGGGGTCCTCCGCGGTTTCGAATTTCGCGCTCAGGCGGTTCAGGCCCGCGGTTGAGATTTTGTTCAGTGTCGCTATTTTGTACATGATGCCTCCTGTAAACAGCATATAAAACCGGAAAACCGTTACGCAATATGTGCATTATAGCACTTTGCCGGTGCGGAGTAAAGGGGTATTGCGGCGTCCCTTGCGGATCACCGTTTGTCGCCGTTTGTCACAGCTTGTACGACAGCCGCGCCGCCAGCTTCCCGAGTGAGCGCAGGGGGATGAAACGGGCCAGGGCCGAGGTCGCGCGCCCGTATTTGCGATACAGGAGGTTGAACAGCAGATAGGGCATTCGCAGGGATTTCTCCTTCGGGAACCGGCGGATGATGTTGCGCAGGGAATAGAATTTGCGGTACATCCGGAGATAGCCGTCGCGGAGCTCTTCCGCCGTCATGCCGGCCGGCTTGAACACCACATGCGCCGTGTTGTATTTCGCGAGATCGGTTTCGGTGATGCGCCCTGCGGACTCCAGCCGCCTGTACAGCTCGGTTCCGGGATACGGCGTAAGGATATGCGACGTCAGCGTTTCAACCCGCATCTTCACGAGCCGGTCGAGCGTCCTTTTGAAGGTGCCGGCGTCGTCTCCGTCCAAGCCGAACACCATGCTCGCGTTGACCATCATCCCGCGGCTGTGGATGGCGTCCGCCAAGCGTTCGTACAATTCCTCCCTGTTGTCCTTGCCCACGTCGGCCAAAGAGGCCGGGTTGACGGATTCGAATCCGATGAAGAGGCTCTTGCATCCGGATTTTGCCATCAGGTCGAGCAGCTCGGGCTCGTTCAGAATCCGGGTCGTCACGGCGGCGCCCCAGATGAGGTTCATTCCTGAGATTTCCGAAAGCAGCGCGCGCGTATGGGCGGGGCTCCCGATGAAATTGTCGTCGATGAACAGGACGTGCCGCGTTCCCAGCGCCTCGATGTCCCGCAGAACCTCGGGGACGGGGCGCAGGACGTGGCGCCTGTTCCGGCAGCTGTTGTAGCAGAACGCGCAGCGGTTCGGGCAGCCACGGCTCGTCGTGACGACGTTGGTGTAGAGGTATTTGCGCTTGTCGATCCCGTCGTACTGCGGGGACGCGATTTCCTCTCCGCGAAAGCCTTCCATGTCGAAGTATTCCCGCTTCAGGCATCCGGACTCCGCGTCCGCGACGATCCGCGCCCACACCCGTTCGGCCGGGCCGATGCAGATGGCGTCAAAATGCGAAGCGCAATCCTCGGGGCAGCAGGTCACGTGGACGCCGCCCGCGACGACCGGAATGCCGCGGCGCCGAAAGATTTCGGCGATGCGGCGGGCGCGGGGCATTGCGTCCAGCGTCACGGTGATGCCCACCAAATCCGCGTCGGCGCCGAAGTCCGCGTTTTCCGTGTTTTCGTTTGCGATCGCGATTTCGTGGCCGGCCGGCGTAAGCCCCGCAAGGACGAGAAGCGCCAGAGGAGGGGACAGCCGCGTCTTGAGGTCGGTGTCCATGGGGCGTTTGTTCATCTTGGGTTGTATCAACAGGATTTTCATATTGTACAAAGCCAATCTCTTCGAAAAAACATCTGTTTTTTTTGCTTCAATTGTTCGGCGAATGACGGGAGGTATCGTCAAATGCGAGTTGTTCCGCCCGCGCTTCCGCTTTGGCTTCCGCAAAATGTGCCCGCAACAGCCGCGCGGCGGCCCGCGTCATGCCGGGCGTCCGCGACAGCGCCTCTTCGTCTGCGGCCCGTATGCGCTCCACGCTGCCGAAGCGGGCGAGCAGGGCGTTCCTGCGCTTCGGTCCTATGCCGGGGATGTCGTCGAGCGCCGAGCGCGTCATCGTCTTGCCGCGCGCGCCCCTGTGGTATTCTATCGCGAAGCGGTGCACCTCCTCCTGCACCCGGCCCGTGAAATGATACAGCAGCGGACGCTGTTTCAAATCGAACTCCTCGCCGCGAAACACGAGGCCCCGTGTCCTGTGTTTGTCGTCCTTCACCATCCCGGCCACGGGTATGTCCAGCTTCATGGCCCGCGTGACCTGCAGGGCCGCGTTCACATGGCCGAGGCCGCCGTCCAGCAGGATGAGGTCCGG
>JAISNR010000051.1 GCA_031276135.1 Eubacteriales Family XIII. Incertae Sedis bacterium
GCGCTTCGCGGCTCTGATGAAAGGAGTTGATTTTCGTGGCGTTTTCCGGCGAGGTGGGGATAGACCTCGGCACTGCGAACGTGCTGGTTTACATAAAGGGCAAGGGCGTCGTTCTGAACGAGCCGTCCGTCGTCGCGATCAACAGGGACACAAACGAGATCGTGGCCGTCGGCGAGGAGGCGCGGCAGATGCTCGGCCGCACGCCGGCCAACATCATCGCGGTGCGTCCGCTCAAGGACGGCGTGATCTCCGACTACGAGATCACCGAGCGCATGCTGAAATACTTCATACGCAAGACCTGCGGGGCGAGCAAGCTCTTCAAGCCCAAGATCATGGTCTGCGTGCCGAGCGGCGTCACCGAGGTCGAGAAGCGCGCGGTCAGCGAGGCCGCGACGCAGGCGGGCGGCAAGTCCGTCTACCTGATGGAGGAGCCGGTCGCGGCCGCCATCGGCGCGGGGCTCGACATCACGAAGCCGGACGGCATCATGGTCATAGACATAGGCGGCGGCACGACGGACATCGCGGTGATCTCCCTCGGCGGCATCGTCGCGAGCATGTCCGTGAAGGTCGCGGGCGACCGTTTCGACGAATCCATCATCAAGTACATGCGCAAGGAGCACAAGCTGTTCATCGGCGAGCGCACCGCAGAGGAAATGAAGATCCGGATCGGCACGGCCTTCGCGATGGAGGAGCCCATCGTCATGGAATGCCGGGGACGCGACCTCGTGACGGGTCTGCCGAAATCCGTGGACGTCAGCTCTGCGGAGATGCTCGAGGCCCTGGACGAGCCCTTGCAGGTGATCTGCGAGGCCGTGCATTCCGTGCTGGAAAAGACGCCGCCGGAGCTCGCGGCGGACATCAGCAACAGCGGCATCGTCATCACGGGCGGCGGCGCGCTCCTGAGCGGCATCGACAAGCGAATCAACAAGCGGACGGGCATACACGTGATCATCGCCGAGGATCCCAAGTCCTGCGTGGCGGTCGGCACGGGAAAGGCGCTCAACTCCCTGCCCGCGATGGAGTCGCGGCACGTGAACAAGCGCAGACCCTACATTTGACCTTGCCCGCGCCGACGCGGGCCGCCGTCCGAAGCGAACGCCGGCGCGGCGAAGCTCGCCGATCAAGCAGGCAAAGCGCCTGCTTTTTTCAAAAGGGGGTAATGCCATGCGGTATGAAGAGTACATCAAGCAGATCATGGACGATTTCGCCGAGGACAGCCTGATCAAGCCCGACGCCTTTCCCTCGATGGAACTGTACGCGGATCAGGTCGCGGCCTTTTTCGGCGAACAACTTCGCGTGTACGCGGCGGACGGGCAGGCCCCGCCGGACGCGGTGTTTACGGAGTCCGGCGTTTCGAACCTCGTGAAGCGCGGCGTTCTGCCGCGGCGGGCCGGGAAAAAATACACGCGGGACCACTTGATCATCCTGACCATGCTGTTCTACATGGAAAGCGTTTTCCAGATCAACGAAACGGAACGCGTCATGCGGCCCTTCGTGGACAACTACGCTTCGGCTTTCGACGACAAGATAGACTTTCACAGGATCTACGCGGCCATAGAACCCCTGCTGAAGCGCAACAGGGCGCGGTTTTCGCACGACCTGCAGGAATGCGTCGTCGACGTAAAGACGGCGATCCGGGGCGAGGGGATCGAGGACGACGACAACACGGAGCTGCTCTTGCTGCTCTTGAGTCTGGCCGCGCGCGCCGACGCGGCGCGGTACGCGGCGCGAAAGCTCCTGAACGAATACTTTGCGCTTCCCGCTGCGGGCGCGCGCGGCAAGCAGCCCAAGCCGGCGCCCGGGGGGCGCGCAAAATCCAAGCCGGCGCCCGACGAAAAAGAAACCCAAACAACCGCACCGAAAAACGCGCAGACGAAAGCACAAAAAAACACATAAACGAAACGCAAAAAAACGGCTTGCATAAAAACAGAAAACAACGTATAATTATAAATTATGTCGTACATTCCAAGGGCGGAGGGCAATGCCGATCCGCCGCCCGGCGAGACTGAACTGATTTGATAGTCATATTCTGAATTGTAAATCGCGAACGGAGAACGGATGAACGGAATCCTGTACCTGGAGGACGGAACCGCCTTCACGGGCAAGGGCTTCGGCGCACGCGCGACGCGCGTCGGCGAGCTCGTGTTCAACACGTCCATGACCGGCTACCAGAAGATCTTGACGGATCCCTCCTACAAGGGGCAGATCCTCAACATGACCTATCCGCTGATCGGCAACTACGGCATCAACGAAACGGATTACGAATCCGAGGGCATACACGCCTTCGGCCTCGTGGCGAAGGACATCGCGCTCTCCCCCTCGAACAACCGCTCCGTCATGAACATAGACGAATGGCTGTCGCTGCAAAACGTGCCCGGCGTGTGGAACGTCGATACGCGCATGATCACGAAGAAGATTCGCGACGAGGGCACGGTGAAGAGCGTGATCAGCACGGAGGGCATCGGCTTCGCGGAGGCGAAGCGCCTCTGCGACGAAAGCGCGCTCAGGCAGGACCTGATGAAAGAGGCCGGCGCGAAGCCGCGCTTTCGCATGGAGGGCGCGGGATGCAGGGTCGCGGTTTTGAACTTCGGCATCAAGACCTCCATATTGCGCGCGCTCTCGGCGCGGGGCCTCGATCTGCACGTGTTCCCCTACGGAAGCTCCGCGGAAGAGATGCTCACGATCGAGCCCGACGGGATATTCCTGTCGAACGGCCCCGGCGATCCGGCCGAGGCGACGGAGGGCGTGGAAACGACGCGCGCGCTTCTCGGAAGAGCGCCTCTCTTCGGCATATGCATGGGTCACCAGATACTGGCGCTGGCCGTCGGCGGACGCACGTACAAGATGAAATACGGGCACAGGGGCGGCAACCACGGCGTCCGCGACGCCTACACGGACCGTTCGGCCATCACCTCGCAGAACCATGGCTTCGCCGTGGACGAGCGCAGCGTGCTGGCCCGGGGCATGGTCATCACGCACAAGAACCTGAACGACGATACGGTGGAGGGGATGCGCCACGAAAGCCTGCCCGCCTTCTCCGTGCAGTACCATCCCGAGGCTTCGCCGGGGCCGAACGACTCCGCGTACCTCTTCGATCGCTTCATCGCGATGATGAAAGGCGGTAAGGCCTAATGGCGAAGAACGGCGCGCTGAAAAAACTGCTGATCATAGGCTCGGGCCCCATCATCATCGGGCAGGCGGCGGAGTTCGACTACGCCGGCACACAGGCTTGCAAGGCCATCCGCGAGGAAGGGATCGAAACCGTGCTCGTGAACAGCAACCCCGCCACCATCATGACGGACCCCGGCATAGCCGACAGGGTATACATGGAACCTTTAACAGAAGATGCCATGATTGCGATCCTCGAAAAGGAGCGGCCGGACGGCATACTGGCGGGCTTCGGCGGGCAGACGGGCCTGAACCTTTCGATGGCGCTCGAGGAAAGCGGTACGCTCGCGCGCCTCGGTGTGCGTCTGCTCGGCGTGAACCGGGACAGCATCAAGCGCGCGGAGGACCGCGAGGCGTTCAAGGAACTGATGCTCTCGATCGGAGAACCCGTGCCGCAGAGCGCGATCGCCACGGACATGGAAAGTTGCAGGGCCTTTGCGCGCGAGGTCGGCTATCCCGTCATCATACGGCCCGCCTACACGCTCGGCGGCACGGGCGGCGGCATCGCCTCCCGGGATGCGGAGCTCGAACTGCTCGCGCGGCGCGGCATGGAGAACAGCGCGATCGGCCAGATCCTGCTCGAACGCTCCGTGGCGGGCTGGAAGGAAATCGAATACGAGGTAATGCGCGACGCGAAGGACAACTGCATCATCGTCTGCGGCATGGAGAACTTCGACCCCGTGGGTGTGCACACGGGCGACAGCATCGTCGTCGCGCCCATACAGACGCTGCGGGACGAGGAGTACCAGATGCTGCGTGACGCCTCGCTCAAGATCATCCGAAGCCTCGAGATAGAGGGCGGCTGCAACGTGCAGTTCGCGCTGAACCCCGAGAACAGCGAATACGTCGTGATAGAGGTGAACCCGCGCGTGAGCCGTTCGTCGGCCCTCGCGTCCAAGGCGGCCGGCTATCCGATCGCGAAGCTTGCGGCGAAGATCGCCTTGGGCTACAGTCTGGACGAGCTGAAAAACTACGTGACGCAAAAGACGAGCGCCTGCTTCGAGCCCACGCTTGACTACTGCGTCGTGAAATTCCCGAAATGGCCCTTCGACAAATTCGGCGCCGCGTCGCGCAAGCTCGGCACGCAGATGAAGGCGACGGGGGAGGTCATGGCTATATCGCGCACCTTTGAGGACGCCCTGCTGAAGGCGATCACTTCCCTCGAAGTCAAGCTCGAGGGTCTGCGCGTCGATTCCATAAGCCGCCTGGAGGACGGCGCGCTGCTATGCAAGATCGACGCCTGCGACGACGAACGCCTCTTCGCGATCGCGGAAGCCCTGCGCCGAGGGGAGAGCGTCGAAGCCCTCTACGCAAGGACGCGCGTGGATCCTTGGTTTTTGAGCAAATTGGCCAACATCGTCCGCATCGAAAAGGCGCTCGCGGAGCAGGAGATGACGGTGGAGCTCCTGCGCGAGGCGGAGCGGACGGGCTTCGTGGACAACGAGATCCTGCGGCTGTCCGGCGTTTCGCGCGCGGTCTTGCAGGACATCCGCATATACAACGACATATTCCCCGTGTACAAGATGGTCGATACCTGCGGCGGCGAATTCGAGGCCGTCACGCCGTATTTTTATTCCTGCTTCGACGCCGAGGACGAGAGCCGCGTGTCGAAGCGGGAAAAGATACTCGTCGTGGGCTCCGGCCCGATCCGCATCGGGCAGGGGATAGAATTCGACTACTGCTGTGTGCAGGGCGTGTGGGCCATCAAGGAGCTCGGCTACGAGGCCATCATCATAAACAACAACCCCGAAACGGTGAGCACGGATTTCGATACCTCCGACAAGCTCTACTTTGAGGCGCTGCACACGGACGACGTGATGAACGTCGTGAAGAAGGAAAGGCCGCTCGGCGTCGTGCTCCAGCTCGGCGGGCAGACCTCGCTGAACCTCGCCGAGAACCTCGCGAAGCGCGGCATACGCATACTCGGTACGCAGTTCAAGGCCATAGACCTGGCGGAGGACCGCGAAAAGCTGCGCCTCCTGCTCGGCGAGATGGGCATACCCACGCCGGCCGGCTACTCGGTGACGGACGAGGCGGAAGCCTTCGCGGTGGTCGGGAAACTCGGCTATCCGCTCGTCGTGCGGCCCTCCTACGTCATCGGCGGCCGCGCCATGCAGGTCGTATACAGCGACGCGGAGCTGAAAAAATATCTGGAGGAAGCCGTATCGCTTTCGGCCGAACATCCCGTGCTGATCGACCAATACATCGAGGGCCGGGAAACGGACGTGGACGCCGTGGCGGACGGCGAGGACATCCTGATCCCGGGGCTGATGGAGCACGTCGAGCGGACGGGGGTGCATTCCGGCGACAGCATATCCGTCTATCCGCCGCACACGCTCCCGAACGAGGCCGCCGATCTGCTCGTGGAATACACGCGCCGCATCGCGCGCCGCCTGAACGTCGTCGGGCTGATCAACGTGCAGTACGCCTGGGCCGGCGAGCGGGTCTACGTCATAGAGGTGAACCCGCGCGCCTCGCGCACCGTGCCCATCCTCAGCAAGGTGACGGGCGTTCCGATGGTGAAGCTGGCCGTCGCCGCGATGCTCGGAAAGAAACTGCGAGATTCCGCCTACGGCGTCGGCCTGTACCGCAAGATGAAGCTCTGCGCCGTGAAGGTGCCCGTGTTCTCGGGCGCGAAGCTGACGGACGTCGATGTGGCGCTCGGGCCGGAGATGCGGTCCACGGGCGAGGTGCTCGGCGTGGACAAGGACTTCGCCGCCGCCGTCTACAAGGGCTTCCTCGCCGCAGGCATGCGGATCCCCCTCGAGGGGGGCTTCTACGTCGGCCTCAGGGCACCGGACCAAAGCGCGGAAACCGCAGAAACGCTGCGGGAATACGAGCGCCGGGGTTTCAAGCTCTACGCCTCGGAGGGAACGGCCCGGTTTATGGAAAAATATGGAATTAAAGCGGAAACCGTGCGCTTCGACGAGGTCATGCGAAAGACGGGCGAGGAGATCTGCGGCCTGATCAACGTGCCGGAGGTGGCGAACAAGCCCGGCAGCAATTCCTTCGACATACGCAGAAAGGCCATAGAGCGCGGCCTGCCGGTGCTGACCTGCATGGACACGGCGAAGGCCTTCCTCGAAGCCATCAAGCTGAAAAAAGCCGGCGTCGCGCTGCAATACAGGACATTGGAGGAATACCTCGGCGATGCTTAACCGAGAACCGGATTATTACAACATATTGCAGGTACACCACGTCGCGGAGAAGGCGGTCGTGGATGCCGCTTACAAATGCCTGTCGAAGATGTACCATCCCGATCTGAACCGCGCTCCCTTGGCCGCAGAGCGCATGAAAGAGATCAACATGGCCTACCGCGTCATCGGCAACGAGGCGCTTCGCGAGGAATACCACAGGAGCTGGATGCAGTGGAACGCGTGGAAAACGCTGTCCGAACGCGAAACGGTGGGTTGGCGCGCGGCCGAGAACAAGGAAACCTACGACGCCTACGGTACGCTGGACTCGTTTTTTCGCGAAACGATGAACGAGAAGTGGGAGGATGCCTACCTGCGATTGACGGTTTCGGATCGCGCGAGCGTCGATTTCGGCGCCTTCCTCGAGTGGAAAAAGGCCGTCCACGCCGTCTACAGGCTGGGAAATTATCACATAAGCTATTTCAGAAAATACAACGACTGTCGCTACGGCGACAAGATATATCCCAAGATATACCATTTCATCGTGCGCGTCACGGAGCTGCAGCAGGTGACGGGGCAGATCGTCGAGAGCAGCAGCCACAAATACGTGGCCGACGACAATGGGAGCCTGCGCGTCTGCCTCGGCACCGGCGACCTCGGGCCCGTCACGGAGAAGTTCCGCAAGCTGGCGCGCATGATCCCCAAGGCCCCGGACCTGGACGACGTGTATGTGAAGGCGATCAGCAAGATAGACGCCGGTACCGGCGTGCTGACGCGCGAGGGCTGGATCGAGGAAGCGGAACGGGAGATCCAGCGCAGCAGGCGTTACGGCAGCCGCCTGTGCTTCGGCGTGTTCGGCTTCGCGCCACAGCTGTCCGAGGACGGCGCGCTGCACGGGGAGGAAACGCTGGAGAACAACATCGCCCACATCTCGGAGTTTTTGTCGAAGCACATCCGCAAGACGGACGTGCTCGGGCGGTGCTCCGATCTGGCGCTCGCCCTGCTGTTTCCCGAAACGACGCCGCGCGACGGGAGGCGCGCGCTGGAGAAGCTGGTAAGCCTCTTGGAGAACGACGGCCATATCAAGGCGCATTTTCCCTGCCGCATATCCGCAGCCGTCAAGCGGCCCGCCGAGAGCGGCGACGCGGAGGAAACGCTGAACGCGCTCCTGCGGAAGGTCGGCGTGAAAAACCAATAACCCGCCGTTGCGCGGCGCCAAACGAAAAAGCAATCCGGAAAGCGATTTTCGGATTGCTTTGATATTGTCTCGCTGTGATGCGCGTGTGCTGTTTGCGGGGGAGGGGAGTCTATTGCTTTTCGTCGAGGCGCTTGCCCCTGTCGGAGTTTGTCGCGGTGTAGCCCGTGAATTTCCGTTCCATCACGTTGGCCCGTATGGAGCCGAGCAATTCGCGCTGCGTACCGCGCAACGCGCTTTCGATCCGTTTGTCATGGTTCAGTATCAGCCGCAGCGTGGAATCGAAGCGATCCGTCGCTTCCTCGGGGCAGGCGTCCTTTGCCGCACCCGCGCCCGCGTCGAGCGTTTGGATCTCCGCGATCGCCTCCATCCGCCGGTCGAGCAGGGCGGGAAGCGCTTCCGGATCCCCCGCGAGGCCGCTGTAGATGTCCTCCGTGAGCCGCAGGCATTTCGTCAGGAGCGCATCCTTCTTTTCTATGTAGGCTTCCGTCGTGCGGCCGGTCATCAGAACCTGCCCGCCCGCGCTATTCTCTCCGCTTGGCGGAAGGTGACCTTCAGCTCGTCCACCATGCCCAGCATGGATTTCATGGTGGCGGTGTCCTTCGTGCCGATCGCCTTGCCGAGCTCACCGTGGATGAACTCGTACAGGTCGCTCAGCGACAGCGAGATGCCATAGCTCATGTCGAGCGACAGGGAAAGCGTCGAGATGACCTTTTGCGCCTTGGATATGCAGTTGAACGCTTTCACGTCCTCGCCTTGGCTCGTGAGGAAGATCGCCGTGCTGATCTGCTTGGAGGCCTCTTCAAAGAGCCTTACGATGATCTCTCCGTTCGTCATGGTTTCCAAGGACCGCGCCTTGTACTGCGCATAGGGGTTGTTGGCCGGAAGCGTCAATTTGATTCCCTCCCTTTTTTCAGCGGTAACGTCTTTTGTGTCCTTTGTGTCCTCGGGACCGATGCTCATGCTTTCTTCTGTCCGAGGTATTGCGCGAGGTAGTTTTGCTGCTCGTTCAGCTTGGAAAGAGCCGTTTCCATGGCGGAGAACTGCTTCCACAGGCGCTCTTCTTCCTTCTTCAGCGATTCCTTCAGCGCGGTGATGCGCTTGTTGTGGTCCGACATCTGCGTGTACAGGGTGTTTTCCTTTTCGGAAAGGGTGGACGGCAGACCCGCGATCTCGACCAGAGAACCGCGATGCCCCTGTCCGCCCGTCGTGCGGACCGCGTCGTCGATGATCTTGTCGAGCTTCGTGGCCACGCCCTTGCTCGCGTTCGTGAAGAAATCGCGCACTTGGTCCGGATTCGCTTCCAGTGCGGACTGCAACTTCGCCTCGTCCGTGATCGTCAGCTTGCCGTAGGACTTCCAACTGTCGGTCGCGTTGCCGTAGGATATGCCCATGCTGAAGATGCCGAAGCCCTCCGAGGTGCTGAGGAAAGCCTGACGCATGGACGAGAGGATCTTGTTGACCGTGCTGTCGCCGCGCAGTATGCCGGACTTCGCCTTCTCCTCCCAGAGCTTGACTTGGCTTTCGGTCATCGCGGCGCGCTGCTCTTCCGTCAACGGCTCGTAGTCCGAGAAGGCTTCCTCGTTCGTCATGCCGCGGACCAAATCGACCAGCGCGTTGTAGTCCGTCACGAAGTTCTTGATCGATTCCTTCAGGTCGGTCACGTCGGGGGAGAGGGAAACTTCCGCAGGAGATTTACTCCCTATGCCGTCGGGCTTTGTGGAATCATAATTGTATATCGCTTTCAGCGAGTAGGCGACGCCGTTCACCGTGAATTCGTTGCTCGATCGCTCGATCTTCTGGCCGTCGATGTAGGCGATCGCGTTCTGGCCGTACACCGCATCTGCGGCGTTGGTGTTGTTGGCGGTGTACGTTCCGGTGCTGCCGTCGGGCCTTGTGATGGTGGTTGAATAGTTACGGTTCACCAGCCCCAGCGCACCGAGCAGGTTGCCGTTCGTGTCGCCCATGATGAAATGCTCGCCCGCGCCCTGCGTCTTGGACGTGAGCGTGAATTTGTCCGTGACCTCCGAGTAGCTGAGCGTGACGCCGGCCTGACTGGAGTTGATCTTGTTCATCACGCTGGACAGAGATTCGTCCTCGTTGACGGTGATGCGCGTGTCGTTGATGATGAACACGTAGTTGTTCGACGCCGTGCCGTCCGGGTTGAGCGTAGCATTCGGCGGTATGGCAGGGAGTTGATACGTATTTCGCAATTCGGCGATGGAACTGTAGATGTTGATTCTGTTGGACTGCCCGTCCTTGAAGCCGAGCGCACCCAGTCCCGTGGCCTTGTGATTGTTTGCCGTCTGCGTCTGCACCCTTAAGTTGTACTCAGCGACGGTTTCGTTTTCCCCCCGCGCGGCAACAGCGGCCGGCTGGGTCGCGTAGCCCACGGTCAGCTTCGAACCGTTCTGCGTCGAAAATTCAATGTAGGTGTTGGTCGGCGACGTCACGGAAATCCTGGGTGCTGTCGAACCCTCCGACATGCCGAACAGCGTGTTCACGCGGTTTTGGAGTGCCTGTCGCAGATATCCGGTCTGCGTGTCACTGTCCGTGACAGTCGATAAATCGAAAGCATCTATCTCAGCGGCGGTAGGATTTGTAATGTGATATGAAGCGTTTGTATCGGCGAGCGCGATCCTCTTCAGATCGGTTTCAAAATTGCTGTCTATGACGATGGTTCGCGAAACCCCGTCCAGTGTGATCAGGAAATCTTTATCCTGTCCGTTCGTTTGCGACACAAAATCGGCCAAATCGGTGTACGAATCCTGATTGTTGTTCGAAAGCGGTGTGGACACGGCGTTTCTGTTCGTGATGTATTCCGCCGTCGCAAGCTGCTGTATGCTGTTCACATAGGCTTTGCCCGCGACCGCGTTCGACTGCGCCGTCGCCGTGAAATTCTTCATGTCGGCATCGACGGTGGCGCGGATCGTGTTGAAAATTGCGTTGCCCTTGAAATTGGTTTTCGACAGGCTGTCAAAATACTTGGTGCGAAACTCCGACAGCGCCGTTATGACCGACCTGTACGCGGTCTGCTTCCACTCCAGTTTTTGCAGGCTCTGCTCCTGCTTCGTGACCTTCAGCCTGCTCGCCGCCGTCATCTTCAGAATCAGGCTGTCTATGTCCATACCCGAGGCGAGTCCGCCTATGCCTGTTTTCGCCGTTATTCCCGACGTCACCGAACCGACAGTAGCCATATCATAATCCTCCGTTCGTCATCCATGACCAAATGGGTCCTCCCATAAATACATCAATTATAATATCGACGGATACCGGAAGAACTTGAGCAATTTTAGATGTTATTTTTGATTGTTATTTCTGATAGACGGAGGGCATGACGTAGCGGAACCTGTGCGTACATCCCGACAGCGATTCGCTGTGGCCGATGAGCAGGTAACCGCCCGGCACGAGCCATTCGTAGTATTTGTTGATCAGCGTGTTTTTCGTCGGAATATCGAAATAAATCATAACATTGCGGCAGAAAATCGTTTGAAATTGTTTCTTAAACGAAAAATTGTCCAGCAGATTGAAACGCCGGAACGCGAGGCTCTTTTTCAACTTTTCGTTGACCGAATACTGGTTTTCGTCATAGGGAACGAAATACTTCTTCACCCATTCAGCGGGCATCTCGTTGAAGTCGCTCTTGGGATACAGGCCCTTTTTCGCGACCGCGAGCGCCCGGTCCGAGATGTCCGAGGCCAGGATGGTGTGGTCCCACGCCGAGACTGCCGTGCCCAGATATTCGAGCGTCAGGAGCGCAAGCGTGTAGGGTTCCTGCCCCGTGGAGCAACCGGCGCACCACACGCGCAGGTCCTTCGTGCGCAGGTCCTTGTCAACCCAGGGCAGAATGTTGTTTTTGTAAAAATCAAAGTGCTCGCGTTCCCGCATGAAATAGGTGTAGTTCGTGGTCAGCCGGTTCAGCAGCGTGACCAGTTCCTCGCCCGACTTGTCGTTCTTCGCGAAGTTGAAATAGTCGCCGAAATTGTCGTAACCCAGGCTCGGGATGTAATTGCCGAGGCGCCCCTCGATCAGCGCCCGTTTCTTGTGCAGATCAACGCCGTAGTTGTCATGTATAAACGCGACCAATTCGCGGAATTCGTTGTCCTTGATCTTCAGCATAAATGCGATCCTTAATATTGCGTCAGGATGCGGGGTACATCCAATATCAAGCTTATACTCCCATCTCCCAGGATCGTACAGCCCGCGATGCCGGAGGACTTGACATCGTACCAGTTGAGGTAGCTCGGGAGCGGCTTGACGACGACCTGATGCTTGCCGAGCAGCTTGTCGGCGAGGATGCAGGCCAGCCTGTCGCCGGAATCCACGAGCAGCAGGATCCCGTCCACGACGCTCTCGATGCAGCCTGCGACGTTGAAGATCCTGTGCAGGCGGATGATCGGGTAAGCCGCGCCGCGTATCATGATCATCTCGTTGCCGTCGGGGTCCGCGAGCAACTGGCTCTCCGCGGCCTTGAACGACTCGCGGATGTTCACGATCGGGATGGCGTAGGTGTTGCCGCCCGCCTCGATCTCCATGCTCGCGATGATGGCGAGCGTCAGCGGGATCTTGAAATAGACGGTGGTGCCCCGGCCCTTGACGCTTTCGATCGTGACGGTGCCGCCGATCTTCTCGATGTTCTTCTTCACGACGTCCATGCCGACGCCCCTCCCGGAGAATTCCGTCACCTGCTCCTTCGTGGAGAAGCCGGGGAGCATCAGGAGGTTGAAGATCTCCTTTTCGCTGTATTCGCTCTCGGGCTTCACGAGCAGTCCGCGGTCGCGCGCCTTCCCGATGATGTATTCCGCATCGAGGCCCTTGCCGTCGTCGCTCACGGAGATCAGGATGTCCCCGCCGACGTTCTGCGCCGACAGCACGATGCTGCCGACGGTCGGCTTGGACGTGTTCGCGCGGTCGGCCTTGCTCTCTATGGCGTGATCCATCGCATTGCGCACGAGGTGCATCAGCGGATCGCCGATGGCGTCGATGATGGTCTTGTCCACCTCGGTGGATTCGCCCTCGAGCGTGAGCTCGACGTCCTTGTCGAGCTGCTTGCTCATATCGCGAACGATGCGGCGCATCTTTTGGAAGGTCGTGGCCACGGGCATCATGCGGACAGACATGACCGTGTCCTGTATCTCGTCCGTCAGCTTGCGAAGCTGGCGCGCCGCCTTGTTGAAGTTTTCGAGTTCGAGGCCGGCCAGATCGGGACTGCCCGACACCATGGATTCCGTGATGACGAGCTCGCCGACCAGATTCATCAGCACGTCGAGCTTGTTCAGATCGACGTTGATCAGGTTCTGCTTCGTCGGTTTGTGATCGGTCTTGTCGCCGTCCGCGGCGTTCTTGGGCGCCTGCGTCTGCGGCGCGGCTTTCGGTGCGGGCGCTTCGGCGGGCTGCGTCTGCGCGGTGTCCTGCGCTTCCGCCGGCTGCGTCTGCGCGGCGTCCTGCGCCTTCGGCGCGTCCGTCTCGGTCTGCGCTTCCTCGTCCGGCAGCCTTTCGACGAAGGACACGGTATCGACGGAGAGCGTCGTCTTGGCGTTTTCCTCCACTTCCTCGCGCGACAGGGTGGTCACGAAGGTGCAGAAGAAGCCGCGTTCCTTGATGAGATCGGCCGCGTCGGGATTCCCCTCGAGGTCGTCGGGTATGATGCGAAGGACCTCTCCCAGCGTCTGCAGCTTGCTGACGAGCATGAAGGCGCGGATGTTCTCCATCTGGCAGTCCTCGGTGAAGTAGACGTGTAGCCGGAACATGTGTTCGCCCTCGGCGAGCTCCGCGGACGCGTCGGCCGGCTGCGGTGCGGGCGGCGCCTGTTCCGGCGCCTTCGCCTCGGCTGCGGCGGGCTTCGCGGCCGCCGCCTCGGCGCCGCCCTTCATCGCCGCGATCAGATTCAATATCTCATCGACCAGAGGCGGCTTCTCGTCGGAGAGCGCCTCACCCTGCTGGATCTTGTCCACCTCGGTCTTGAGGAAGTCGGAAACGCGCAGCACGAGGTCGAACAATACCTCAAAATAATCCTCGTCCACGCCGCCGCGATCCCGGACGATAAAGAACAGATCTTCTAATTTATGGGAAACCTCGGCGATGATGTTGAAGGACATCATCGCCGAAGAGCCCTTGATCGTGTGCATTGTGCGGAAGATCTCGTTGATGTTGTCCTGAGAGAGGTTTTTGTCATGCTCGGATTGCAGCAATATTTCGTCCAGCTGTTCAAGCAGCGTGGTGGATTCGAACAGGTACAGCTCCAGCATGGAATCGTTGGTATCGTAATCGCTCATTCTTGCCTCCATCGGCGGCTTGCCGGCCGCTTACAGAATAATAGTAAGAAATAATTTCCGCTTCGGTTCCGCCCAAGTCCGAACGGCGCCGCTCCCAAACCGCCGCCCCGCCCGGCCGATCCCGCCGGGAACCGCGCCGGCGGGTCCGCAAAGTGCGTTGTATATATCTGATTTTATCATATTGTCGTTCAAAAATCAAAAAACTTTCGCAAAAAGTTCAAAAGTCATCAATTGCAAATGTATAAGAAATCAAGAAATATTGAATATTTTTTGAGGCAAACAGAAATGCGGACTGTGCGGCATGCCGCGAATCGACCGGCGCGCGCAAAGCGCCGCCCGTCAAAAGACGATGTAGCACACCGCCGTTCGTGAGTTTGACAGCATAATTTAACAGAGGATCCCGTATCCCTTGCGGCAAAAGGCCGGCGGGGATATTTTTTTACGATTTTCTGAATAAATATGTTGATGAATGTTGATGAATATGATATAATGGATTGAAATGCCAACAATCATTCGGAC
>JAISNR010000035.1 GCA_031276135.1 Eubacteriales Family XIII. Incertae Sedis bacterium
AAGATGTGATCGCATTCGTTGAAAAAGCCGGTTCGCTCGAATCTTTTCGCCGAGATGCGTTGTTGCACAAGGCTACCGTCATGTCGCTGTTGAACATCGGCGAATTGGCGAATCATTTGCCCGGTTGTTTCACGGAAGCGCATCCGAAAATACCTTGGAAAGCGATGATAGGTATGCGGAACCTCGCCGCACACGGATATCACGTCATGAATTTCGATATCGTGTGGGCCACCGCACAAACCTCGGTGCCGGAATTGTTGGAATTTCTGCAAAGCCAATTAAACGACCAATGAACGCGGCGGCGCAAGAAAACGATTTATTGTGAAAAACCAAGGGCTTAGGCCCTTTTTTCTTTTTTTGGAACAAAATGTCGCACTGCGCATTTCGCGGGTGCGATTTGTTTTATCTCCGGGAGATTATTTGAATAAAACTTTTTGAGTCTAAACCCCTTCGAAGAAACCTTATTTTTAAAGGAGGAAAGTATATGAGAAAGCTACTCATGACGGTATTGGCGCTCGCGCTGATACTCGGCAGCATCTCGGTGGCGTTCGCCGCGGACAAGTTGGTCAGGTTGACCGACATCGACGGCAACGCCAACGAGGAAGCGATCCAGGTCGCCTACGACCTCAAAATCGTGGAAGGTACGCCGGAGGGTACCTACCTGCCCGAAAACCCCGTAAACAGGGCGGAATTCGCGGCCATGATCGCGCGGGCGCTCGCGATTCCGGAGAGCGCGCTGTCGTCCTACAGCACCACGACCTTCAAGGACACCGCGGGCTACGGCTGGGCGGTTCCCGACCTCGCCATCCTGCAACAGCGCGGCATCATGAAGGGCGACGGCTACGGCAACGCGATGCCGGGCAGGACGATCAGCCCCAACGAGGCCGTGACGATGGTGCTTCGCGCGATAGGCTACACGGACAACGCGTCCGTGCTCGTGGGCCAATGGCCGGCGAATTATATCGCTCTCGGCCAGAACCTGAACCTCTACGCAAAAGTCAGCAACGATCTTCAGATAAACAGGGCTTCGGCGGCGCAGATGATCTACAATGTGCTGACGAAACAGCTCGTGCAGGTTGACGCGAACTCGACGGTCAGCTATCTCTGGGACAGGATCGAAGGCGGCACGCAAAATGAACGCACGCTCCTGACGACGGGTCTGGCTTGCCACAAGGACGGCCCGAGAGTCGTGACCGAATCCGATGCGGCGGCTTCCAAGATCGACCTTATTCCGAGGGTCGGGGCCTACGGCGTCATGTACAGGAGCAATGCGGACAATAAAGTCGTGGCTCTTACCAATGTAGAAACAGAGTTTCTCGCGGGCAGGTTTTTGTTTAAGAGCGACGGCACAATCGACGCGTTCGAGTCATTCGACGGCTCCAAATATACTGTGTCCTCGGGCAGCCCCAAAGAAGGCAGACCCAGCCCCAGTTCTTTGGCCGAGAGGTTTGTCACAAGCTCCGGAATCAGTTCCAGCGAAAGTTTATACACGTTTAAAAACGGAAAGAATACTTCGCTGTCTCCTACGGATATTCAAAAATACGTCGTTGAAGATCCCGACGGAGCAGGAGTCGGCGGCGTCGCGACAAAGAAGGTACCCGTTTATCTGAACATAGCGGCCAAGGTGAGCGGATTGACCATCACCGATCTTCGTTCCGTGGCCGTTTGGGCGGCAGATGATTATTTCCTTTACGAAGCCGGACAGATTGATGGAAAGAAATTCAACGGACACAACTTCCCGCTTGACTTGAATAACGAAGTGGATCATTACGGCTACGTCCTCGAAGGCGTCAACGGCATCGACGAGCTCGCTGCGGACAACGTCATTTACATCTATAAGCATCCTGACACCAAAAAGATCACGCGCATCGACGTGGGTACGGAAACACAGGGTGGCACGGTAACGAACGTGAACAATGCCGACCATTCGAGAACCATAGGCGGCAAAGTGCTCTTTCTGTCACCGTATGAAGGTCTGAACCGAAGTGATGTGAATACGCCGGGCAACGAGGGTACGGCCTTGCTCGACATCTACGGCAGGATCTACGACTTCCATCTCGGCGAAGCATCCAAGGGCAATTTCGCGGTCGTGTTGGCGGCGGGCGGGGATACTTTTGCCACTTCAGGCACAACGAAGCAGTACAAGCTCTTCGACAAGACCGGAGCGGAAGTTGTCTATGGTAAAACGAACGATTTCAAATATAACGATGTAAACGGTACTTCTATAACATACGGGGCTCCTCCTGAGATAGGTCGTGCCATAGGGCCTGTGGGCGAATTGGCGGAATACAAGATCTCCGGCGGAAAGCTCAGCCTGATTCAGCTCGGAACGACCATTTCCACTCCCACTTCCAGCAAAGTAAACAAAGCCGGTACGATCATCACCACCGAAGGATACGATCGTCTTATTGACAGCAGCGTGCTGGTATATGTGTACAACTTCAAGGCCGACGGCGTCACTCCCGATTATACGGATATCAGTCTCGGCAGCATCAAGGATTTGTTGGACGGCAAGCTCGACAAACCGTATCAATATTGTGTAGACGACAAAGGCAAAGTGAAAGCGTTGCTCGTCAATTCCATCAATGCCGGTACGCAAAACGTGTTCGTGATGATCAACAGCATATCCGACGGTTGGCTTTCCAACGGCAGAGTGGATGAGATCAGCGGTCTCAATTTTGCAGATGGCGCGAGCAACGCAAAATACGTCAGGAACTATTTCGATGACGGTGTACGCGGCGCCACAGCATTGAACATGGCATCCACCGATAACGGACCTTATCCGACGATGGCCAAGTTCCGGATCGACGAGAACGGCGTACTGAAAGAAGCAAAGAACCTTAGGGACTTGAATATCTCTAAGGGTATTAGAGGCACCAACGAATGGATAGCATTGGGTAGCGTTCCCCTCAATGCGGGGCAGGGCGGCACATTTGATCTGATCGCTACAAATTCCGGCATAGGGGGAACATACACTGTTTCTCCGTCCGAACCGTACTTCACCTTTGAGAGCAATGCCGTGCTGTACAAGTTGGAAGCCGGAAAATGGGTGGCTTACAGACCGACACAGGGCAACTTCAAGGACGACAACACCAAGCAGGATCTCTACATCTTCCTTAAAACCGATGTGGAGAAGAACGAAAAGGCTTACGACGTAATCATCAAGGTGCCTGAAAATCAGTATTGATCATCGTAAGTTTCATAAGATTGGTCTATTGAACAACTAAAATCGAGGGAGGCGGGTGAGCGATCACCCGCCTCCCTCGCTCTGTCGATTGACAACACGAAAAGCGTCACAGTGGCAGCACGCACAACCTGAGGCGTCCTCATCCTTCGCTTCGCTTCGCCCGCAATGTCGGGAGTGGTTGGCATCAAACAACACACGCGGAATAATGTGATCGCGCGTAAATTAAAACCCGCCGCTGTCACTATGTTGTTTTTTGCAAAACCTTTGCGAAAAACGCGGTCAAAACGCGGCCAAAACGAGTTTTCTCTTGACAAAATCTATATTCTAATATATATTAATGGCGAGGTGATTTGAAATGCTTACCGCAAAACTTTTTATGAACGGCAAAAGCCAGGCTGTGCGTCTGCCAAAGGAATATCGCTTCACGGGAGACGAAGTCGGGATCGCCCGCGTCGGGGAAATGGTTGTACTGTATCCCAAAGAAACGGCTTGGGAGATTTTCGCCGCAAGCGAACCCGTGACCGACGATTTTTGCGAAGCCATACTTGAAGCGAGACAAAACGACAGCCAATCGCCAAGGGACGCGTTATGACATATCTGCTCGACACGAATATCTGCATATTTACGATGAAGCAAGTGCCGGGCGTGGTCGAAAGATTTCGCTCCGCGCGGAAGGCCGGGATCGCCATATCTTCCGTTACGCTTGCGGAACTGGAATTTGGCGTATACAACAGCAAAGCGCCTGAACGAAACAGGAATGCCTTGCTCGCGTTTTCCACGCTTGTAAAGATCTTGCCCTTCGATATTCCCGCGTCGAGCGAATACGGCAAAATACGCGCCGCTCTCGGAAAAGCGGGGACGCCCATAGGCGCGTTGGACACCTTGATTGCCGCTCACGCAAAATCGCTTAAGCTGATCCTCGTCACAAACAATACCCGCGAATTTCGGCGGGTTGAGGGCTTGTTCGTTGAGGATTGGCCGGCTTGACGCCATTCGGCATGTTTTTTGCTCGTTGAACACCCGATGAAAATATGATAGAATAAACAGGTATGTCACCGCAACTCTTTGGAAAGGAGTAAATGAGCCTTTGAACAGAACGGCGAAGAATTTTGGTATATACATTGCGATTTTCGCGGTGGTTCTCGCGGTCGCGTGGTTCTATGTGGGGAACACGCAGGAAAAGCCTCCGACCGAAATCCCGATCTCCGAATTGGTCGACCGGCTCGTCGACGAGCAGGTGTCGGAAATAAAGGTGGTCGGTCAGAACATATCCGGCAAGCTCCTGTCGGGGGAGGAATTCATAAGCTATTCCCCGAGCCTGTACGAGATCAGCATATTGGAAACGGAATACGTGTTTCCGCAGATACAGGCGGGAAAGATCTCGCGATTCGAGGGCGAAAAGCTCCGGGAAACCCACTGGCTCATAACGCTGCTGCCCACGCTGCTGATGATGGGCGTGCTGATCTTTTTCCTGTTTATGTTCATGAATCAGGGCGGCGGAGGCGGCGGCAAGGTCAGGTCCTTCGGCAGGAGCCGCGCGCGGCTGCACAAGGAAGGCGATCTGCGCAAGGTGACCTTCGACGACGTGGCGGGGCTGGACGAGGAGAAGGAAGAACTGACGGAGGTCGTGGATTTTCTGAAAAATCCCAAGAAATACAACGAGCTGGGCGCGCGCATACCCAAGGGCATCCTGCTCGTCGGCCCGCCGGGAACGGGCAAGACCTATATCTCCAAGGCGGCCGCGGGCGAAGCCGGCGTACCCTTTTTCAGCATCAGCGGCTCCGATTTCGTCGAGATGTTCGTCGGCGTCGGCGCGTCGCGCGTGCGCGATCTGTTCGAACAGGCGAAGAAAAACAGCCCCTGCATCATATTCATAGACGAGATCGACGCCGTTGGCCGGAAGCGCGGCGCGGGTCTCGGCGGCGGCCACGACGAGCGAGAGCAGACGCTGAACCAATTGCTCGTCGAGATGGACGGCTTCGGAGAGAACTCCGGCATCATCATTCTGGCGGCCACGAACAGGCCCGACATTCTCGATCCGGCCCTGCTGCGCCCCGGGCGCTTCGACCGGCAGGTCGTCATCGGCATCCCGGACATCAAGGGCAGGGAGGCCATATTCCGCGTGCATTCCAAGAACAAGCCGCTCGACGACGAGGTGAACCCCAAGGTGCTCGCGCGGCGGACGCCGGGCTTCACGCCGGCCGACATAGAGAACATGCTGAACGAGGCGGCGCTCTTGACCGCCCGCCGCAACGGGCGCAAGATTCGCATGGGCGAGATAGAGGAAGCGGTGACGAAGGTGATCGCCGGGCCGGAGAAAAAGAGCCGCGTGATCAGCGAGGACGAGCGCAGGCTCACCGCCTTCCACGAGGCCGGCCACGCCATCGTCGCGCGCGCGCTGCCGAACACCGATCCGGTGCATCAGATCACCATCATACCGCGCGGACGCGCCGGCGGCTTCACGATGATCCTGCCCAAGGAGGACAAATATTACACGACGAAGACCAAGATGATGGAAAACATCGTCCACCTGCTCGGCGGACGCGCGGCGGAAAAGCTGACGCTGAACGACATCAGCACGGGCGCGAGCAACGACATCGCGCGCGCCACCGAAATCGCGCGGGACATGGTCACGAAATACGGTTTCAGCGACAGGATCGGCCCCGTGAATTACAGCTCGGCCGACGAGGTTTTTCTCGGCAAGGATTTTTCGACGCGGAAGAATTACTCCGAGGAAATGGCATCGGAAATAGACGATGAAGTCAGAACGTTGATAGAGGGCGCCTATGCCGCGGCCGAGAACATTCTCAAGGAGCGCTCCAAGGAGCTGCACGTCATCGCGAACGCGCTGTTAGAGGTGGAGACCCTGGACGGAGAGCAGTTCGAGGATTTGTTCACGGGCAAGCTGACTCCGGAGTCGCTTCTCGAGAAGATAGAGCATGCCGAGAGAAACCTCCGGGAAAAGAACGCGAAGGAGGCGGCGGAGACGGAGATGCTGCTTTCCCTGCCCGAAGACGACGAGGAAGATGTCCGCGACGAGGACGAGGAGGATGAGGGCGAGACCGGCGGAAAACGCCAAGAATACAAGGAGTACAACGCATCCGGCGAGCTCAGAAAATCGTTTCGCATGAAGGTGCGCAGGCTTTCCTCGGGAAGCGCGCCCGCGAAGCCCGCACCGAAGGAAGGAGAGGAAGAGACGGCGCCGGAGGGCAAGGACAACGCCGGTTAATTTAAAGAGAGGATATGAATGAGCAGACCCATCGACGAGCTCCGCGACAAAAAAACTGAAATCGCGCGCGGCGGCGGCGAGAAGCGCATCGCGGCGCAGCACGCGCAGAACAAACTGACCGCGCGGGAACGCTTGAACATCCTGTTTGACGAGAGCAGCTTCGTCGAACTCGACGTTTTCGTCTCGCACAGATGCCACAACTTTGGCATGGCCGACAAGCGCGCGCCGGGCGACGGCGTCGTCACGGGCCACGGGAAGGTGGACGGACGGCTCGTCTACGCCTACGCGCAGGATTTTACGGTGCTCGGCGGTTCCCTCGGGGAATCTCACGCCGAGAAGATCGTCAAGGTGCAAAACATGGCGCTCCGGATGGGCGCGCCCATCGTCGGCCTGAACGATTCCGGCGGCGCGCGCATTCAGGAAGGCGTCACGGCACTGTCAGGATTTGGAAAAATTTTCTACAACAATACGATTTCTTCCGGCGTGATTCCGCAGATCTCCGTGATCATGGGTCCCTGCGCGGGCGGAGCGGTCTATTCGCCGGCCATAACGGACTTCATATTCATGGTGGACAAGACGGGACAGATGTTCATCACGGGGCCGCAGGTGATCAAGACCGTCACGAACGAGGAGATCACGGCCGAGAAGCTGGGCGGCGCCATGACGCACAATTCGATTAGCGGCGTCGCGCATTTTATGGGCGCGAGCGACGAGGAAACGCTGCTCTCCGTGCGCGAGCTCCTGTCCTATCTGCCGTCGAGCAACCGCGAAAAGCCGCCCGTCCGCGACGCGGGCGACGATCCCGAAAGGCTCGTGCCGGAGCTCGACGACATCATTCCCGAAAATCCGAGCAAGCCCCACGACATGTACAGGATCATCGAGAAACTCGCCGACGGCGGCAGGTTGTACGATGTGGCGGCGCGCTACGCGAAGAACATCATTACGTGCTTCGTCCGGCTGAACGGCGCGACGGTCGGCGTGGTCGCCAACCAGCCGAAATTCGCGGCGGGCTGCATCGACATCAACGCCGCGGACAAAGCGGCCCGCTTCATCCGGCACTGCGACGCTTTCAACATCCCGCTGCTGACGCTGACGGACGTTCCGGGCTTCCTGCCCGGCGTGCGCCAGGAATCCGGCGGCATCATACGGCACGGCGCGAAGATGCTCTACGCCTACTGCGAGGCCACGGTGCCAAAGGTCACGGTCATTCTGCGCAAGGCCTACGGGGGCGCGTACATCGCGATGTGCGACAAGGAGCTCGGCGCGGACGTGGTGCTGGCTTGGCCGACGGCGCAGATCGCGGTCATGGGCGCGGAAGGCGCGGCCAACATCGTCTTCAAGGACGAAATCCAAGAAGCGGAAGATCCGGCGGCCAAACGCCGCGAGAAGATCGCGGAATACGAGGATCGATTCAACAATCCCTACCGCGCCGCCGAGATGGGCTGCGTGGAGGACGTCATCGAGCCCGCGACGACGCGCCGGCGCGTGATCGGCGCTTTCGAAATGCTGCGCTCAAAGCGGCAAAGTCTGCCGGCGAAGAAGCACGGCAATATTCCGTTGTAGCACTTTGTGGGAGGTAACGCGAACATGCTACTCGCATTCGATGTGGGGAATTCCAACATTGTCATGGGCGTTTTCCGTGACGGAGAGCTGATTCAGAATTGGCGCATGGAGACGCACAACAACAAGAGCGCCGACGAATACGGCATGGTGATCAACCAGCTTTTCGACTACGAGAAGCTCGACACGGGCGACGTGAACGACGTGATTATCTCGACGGTCGTGCCGTCCACCCTGTACACGCTGCAACATCTGGCCGTCAAATACTTCAAGAGACGGGCGCTGATCATCGGCCCCGGGATCAAGACCGGGCTGATCGTCAAGTACGACAATCCCAAGCAGGTCGGCGCGGACAGGATCGTCAACGCCGTCGCGGGCCTCACCAAGTACGGGGGGCCGCTGATCATCGTCGATCTCGGCACCGCCACGACCTTCTGCGCCCTCTCCGAAAAATGGGAATATTTGGGAGGAAGCATCGCGCCGGGTCTCAAGATATCCTCCGACGCGCTGTTCGAAAAGACGGCCAAGCTGCCGCGCGTCGAGCTCGAGGAGCCGGGGCGCGTGATCTGCCGCAACACGATAGAGAGCATGCAGTCCGGCCTCGTCTACGGACACATGGGCATGGTCGATTACATCGTGAACAAGATGAAGAAGGAGCTCGCGGCCTACGCGCCCTCCGAAAAGCCCGTGCGCGTCGTGGCGACGGGCGGCATCGCGAACATGATCGACAACGGCATCGACTGCATAGACATCGTGGACAAGCAGCTCACCCTGGAGGGCCTGCAATTCATATACGAAAAGAACAAATCCGCCGTCGGCGCGAGGGGGATTCCGCAATTTGAGCGAGAAGAAGCATTGTGACGAGAAGCGTTGTGACGAGAAGCATGGACGATAAAAAGGGGGGACGGGCGATTTCGCGCATAGGCGATCTCGCTTTGGAAAACCCCTTTTTTCTCGCGCCGCTCGCGGGCGTTTCGGACTCTCCGTTTCGCAGGCTTTGCCGCGAGCAGGGCGCGGCCTTGACCTACTCCGAGATGGTCAGCGGCAAGGGGCTTTGGTACGGCGACGGGAAAACCGAACGGCTGCTGCGCGTTTGCGAGGAGGAAAAGCCCGTGGCCTTTCAGATATTCGGAAAGGAACCCGAGATCCTGGCCTTCGCGGCGCAGGCCCTCGACGGCCGCGAAAACGCGCTGCTCGACATAAACATGGGCTGCCCCGTTCCCAAAATCGTGAAAAACGGAGAGGGCGCGGCCTTGCTCCGCGATCCGGAGCCGGCCGGCCGCCTCGTCGAGGCGGCCGCGCGCGCCACGCGCAAGCCCGTCACGGTGAAGCTGCGCATCGGCTGGGACGCTTCGAGCGTCAATGCGGCGGAGATGGCGAAGACGCTCGAAGCCGCCGGCGCGGCGGCCGTCGCCGTCCACGGCAGGACGCGCGAGCAGTTCTACGGCGGCAAAGCCGATTGGCGCGCGATACGCCTCGTGAAGGAGGCCGTCGGCATACCCGTCATCGGCAACGGCGACGTTCGCTGCGGCGCCGACGCCCTGCGCATGCTCGAAGAGACGGGCTGCGATTTCGTGATGATCGCGCGCGGCGCGCTCGGAAACCCGTGGATATTCCGCGAAGCCCTCGCGCTCTATCGCGGAGAGAGCGCCCCCGCGCCGCCCGCGCTCGGCGATCGCGTCGACATGATCCTGCGGCACCTCGACCTGCTGATCGAGGAGAAGGGCGAGCGCGTCGCGGTCTTGGAAATGCGCAAGCACGCGGCGTGGTACCTGAAGGGCGTCCGCGCGTCGGCCGGCCTGCGCGGAAAGCTGAACGCGGCCCGGAACGCGGCGGAATTCAGGGACTTGCTCGCGAATTTTGTTGATTTTTCGCGAAAATTTTGATATAATTTTGCATAGCCAAGGCGCGTTGCGCGCCGGGCGGCCCGGGAGCGCGATGCGCGGTTTGCGCGCGGCTCTGCGCAATCCGGGTGTCCGTTGTTCTTTTATACCGATCCGATTTTGAAAAGAGAAAGGAAGAGCACAGAGAAATGAAAAGAAAGGCAATTGCATCGCTCATCGCGGCCTGTATGCTTCTTTGGACCGCCGCGCCCTCGTTTGCGGCCGCCGAAACGAAGGATATCTCCGCAAGCTACAGCGGTATCACGCTCTACATCGATCTGAAGCCCGTCGCGCTCTTGGACGCGAACGGCAATCCCGTGGATCCTTTCATCGCCGGAGGAACGACATATCTGCCCGTCCGGGCCATCTCCGAGGCGCTCGGCATGGACGTCTCTTGGGAGGCGGACACGAAATCCATCCGCATAAGCGAGAAGTCCGAAGCCGCGGTTGAAGCGGACGTCACGCCCGCCGCGGACGAACCGGACGGCAAGACGACCGCACCGGACGGCAAGACGACCGCACCACCCGAGAAGTCCGAGGCGGTGACGGACGAAAAGGCCGACGCGGAAGCGCCCGCGAAGGACGCGGCGACGGATGAAAAGGCCGCTGCGGAAGCGCCCGCGAAGGACGCGGCAACGGACGAAAAAGCCGGCGCGGAGCCGACGGAGGAAGCCGCCGCCGAGGAACCCGCGGACGAGGCGACCGCCGCAGCCGAAAGCTTTGTCGGCACGAAGACGCTTTCCGCCACATTTGACGACATCTCGATCTACATCAACAACGAGGAGCTTTCGCCCAAGGACGCCGCCGGAAACGAGGTCGCGCCCTTCATCGCGGGCGGAACCACCTATCTGCCCGTTCGGGCGGTCGCGGAGGCTCTGGGCCTCTCGGTGTCGTGGGACGGCGCCACGAAGTCCGTCTATCTGGGTGAGCAGCCCGAGAAGGCGGCGGAGAGCGCCGTCGAGGAGAACGCCGACAACGCCGCCTACGCCAAGTACGAAGCGGCCGCAAAAGCGCTCGAGGCGGCCGGCTCCTACGCGTCCGATCTCAGCGGCGACATAAGCATGACCATCGACGGCAAGAAGACGGAAGCGAAGATGAGCGGCGAAATAAAAGTGGTCAACCACAGCGACACCGACATCGAATTCGCGGCCAAAACGACCGCCGCCGTTGCGGGCGTCAAGAGCGAGGTAAACACGTATTACAGGAATGGATTCCTTTACATGGAAGTCGCAGACGAGAAGCTCAAGCTGGAAATGCCCATCGAACAGGCCCTTAAAGAGATACAAAAGGATCCGGGCTTGCAGTTCGAGGCGAGTGCGGTCAAGGCGCAGTCCATCGACGGCGACACGATCAAGCTGACGTTTGACGGGAGCAAGCTCGCGGATGCGGCCAACGCGACGCTCGACAAAATCGACGCGATTGGAACTGCGAATGCTTCTTACGACAAGATGAGCGACGTCGAATGCACGGTGATCTTGGACGACGAGGGCGCGCTGAAGAGCATACGCACGCTGTTCTCGACGGATTTGACGGAGGGTGACACAAAAGTGTCCGCCGCCTACGATCTCACGACCGCCTACACGCAGGTCGGCGGCGTGAGCATCACGGCGCCTGCGGATCTCGCGAGCTACAAGGATTCCGCTTCGGAAACGAAATAGCGCGCGATGTGCGCGGCGCGAACGAAATCGCCGTTTTCGGATTTCGTTCGCGCCGCGTTGCATTTTCCGCGCTATTCCGCGTCCACGCGGCTCCCGTCCTCTATCGCGCCGTCCGGCGACACGATGACGCGTTCCCCTTCCTCCAGATTCGCGCGAATCTCGTACAAATCCTTTCCCTTCAGGCCCAGCTCGACGCGCCTGAGCGCGGCGCGGCCCTCGTGCACCGCGTAGACGAAGTCCTCGCCGTTCAGCGAGAACACGGCCTTGCGCGGCACGGTGATCACGCCGTTCCGCTCATCGATCACGATCTCCAGTTCCGCATCGCCGCCGAGCACGAAGCCTTCTTGCTCGTCCGCCGATATCTCAACGTCCACGCGCTTTTGCGCGATGCCCAGCTCCGACATCTCCTCGCGCACCTTGGGAAAAATCTTTGTCACGCGGGCGTCGACGCCGGGCAGATCGGTCAGGATCACGGCGTCGCCGACGCGAACCTTCGCGGCGTCGTCCGCGAGCAGGCCGGCGCGGATGTACAGTTCGCCCATGTCGGAGATCTCCACGAGCGGCGCGCCCATGACGGCCGTATCGCCCTCCGAAACGAAGAGCTCCGTCACCACGCCGGCGCGCGGCGCCTCGACGCGGTTCTCCGGGGCGTTCTCCCGCACGCCGCGGATCGTGTGCCGCAGGGCCGCAAGCTGCGCAGAAAGCTCTTTCTCCAGCGTTTCCGCCGTGTCGCATTCGTTGCGGCTCACGGCGCCGCTTTCGTACAGGGTCCACAGCCGGCTCGCGTTCTGCCGCGCCTGCGCCAGTTGCGCCTCGAGTCCCGCCGCCTGTGCCTCCAGGCTCTTCACATCCGAATCGGCGGCGGCGATGTCCGTGATCATGAGCGTCGCGCCGGCTTCCACGGCATCGCCGGTTTCGCACAGCACGGACAGGATGTCGTAGTTGCCCTTCGCGAGAACCACGCTCACGCGGCGCGAGGTGACGACGCCCGTTTCCTCTACGGTTTCCGCGACGGCGCCGCGCGCGGCGGCGACCGTGTCCGCCGGGATCGCGCCGGAGCGCGTGTAGCCATACGCGCCGGCGGCAAGCGCCGCCAAAAGCGCGGCCGCGATCAAGATGATCTTTTTCCTGCTTTTTTTCATTTTGCCCTCCGTCATTTCGCCCCCTTCGGCTTGCGCGCCGCCTCGCTCCGCGCCCTTTTCGCGCGGCGCCTACGCCCGGTTTTTGATCGCCGCCATGAAATCCAATTTTTGTATCTTTCTGTAGGTTGCCGCCTGCGCGAGCACGATGAAGCACACGGTCAGGAGCATGCCTTGCAGATAATGCTCCGGCCCCGCCCGCAGGTGCATGGTGTACTGCTCCGTGCTGAATGCTTCCGAACTGTAGCTCAGGAACAGGTTGGCCAAGGGGATGCCGGCGACGATGCCCGCCGCGGAGATCACGTTGTTCTCCTTGAGCAAGAGCCGGAAGATCTCCCCTCCCGAGAAGCCCAGCACGCGCAGCGACGAAAATTCCCGCTCCCGCTCGCCGATGCTGATGATGGTCGCGTTGTACACGATGGCGAAGCCCAGCACGCCGCTCAGCAGCACCATGAAAAATATGAAGGAATTCATGATCTGCGTGTACTTTTGAAACACCTCCGTCGTCGCGGCGAGCGAGGACACGGACGCGACCGCCGGCAGTTCCAAGAGCTTGCTTTCGGCGCGCGGATCATCGGCGTTCAGGAAGAAGCCCGTGACGGCGCCGGGCGTGAAATATTCCCTCGCCAGAATGTCCTTGCGCATGTAAGCGTTGACGCCCATGGCCTGGTAGACGATGCCGCCGACCTCGATCCACCGATCCTCTTCGCCCGCGATGTGGGAATGCAGCCTGACGCGGTCGCCCGCGCCGACGCGCAGCTCCTTTGCCGCGTAATCGCTGAGCAGTATGCCGTCCTCGGGGAGGGCGACCGCATTGCCCGCTTTGTTCCGGAAATGATAAAATACGGTATTCAATTCCAAGCCGATGACCGTAAGGGCGATTTCGCGGGGTCCTGCGGACAGCAGCACAGGGTATTCCAGCTTTCCCTCGAACACGCCCGCATCGTCCACGACGCGCACCGCGTCCGGGAGCGCTTTCTCCGAAACGGGACGCTTGAAGGACACATTGTAATCCATCGACTGAAACTCCGAGAGGCCCTCGCCCAGCATGTCCGACATCATGGAGGGCATCGACACGACGTAAACCAGCATGCCGTAGGTGAGAAACACGCCCATCAGCACGAAAACGGTGCGCTTCTTGTTGCGGAACACGTTTTTCATCGCCATCTTGTCGCTGAAGGAGAGGCGCCGCCAGACGAAGCGCAGGCGTTCGAGCAGGATCCGCTTGCCCGGCCTCGGGGATTCCGTGAGCATGGAATCCGCCGGGGAAACGCGCACCGCGCCGCGCGCGCCAAACAGCCCCGCCGCGACGCAGAACGCGCAGGACGAAAGCAGGGAAACCAGCATGTATCGGTAATCTGCGGTTCGGTCCACGGTCGGCAGATAATAAAACTCCATGTAGTAGCCCGTCAGGGCGTCCGCCGCGCCCATGCCGACGACCGTTCCCGCAAGGCCCCCGGCCGAGGCGACCGACAGCGCGTATTTCACGTAATGCAAAACCACCTGCGCCGAGGAATAGCCGAGCCCTTTCAGGATGCCGATGGAACGCAGATCGCGCTTCACCATGCGGCCGAGCATCATGGCCAGAATCAGCGCGGCGATGAACAGGAACAGGACGGGCAGAGCGGCGGCGGTCGTGTTGAGCTGGTCGATTTCCGCAGACATCATCGCGTGGCTGAGCTGATTTTCCCGCTTCACGAGGCCCCGCGAACCGTATGCGCCGAGCTCCTTCTCGATCTTCTCCGCGAGCGTGTCGCGCGCGGACGCGTCGAGGCCGCCATCTTCCAATATTTGTATATCGTTGTAGCCTCCGGGATGTCCCAGAAGCAGCCGGCCGAGCCGCTCGTCCATGTAGACGACGCCGTAGCTCGCGTTGTCGGGCAGGATGCCCTGATCGGGATCCGCCAGATAGACGAACTCCGGGCTCGAAACGATGCCGGCCACGGAGAACGTCGCGGCGCGGCCCGCGATCTGCAGCGTGATTTCGTCGTCCGGCCGTATGCCGCGCGCGTTCGCGAACTGCCGTATGACGAGAACCCTGCGGCTGCCCTCCTCGAGAAGCTCGCCCTCCTCGAGGAACAGGCGGTTGACGCGCGCGTCCCGCGCCGCCGCGATCACCTTGACGCGTGCGCGGTCGTCCTCCTCGCCCGTGAGGAAGGGCACGTCCTCGCTGATGCGGCCCTCCGCCGCCGCGACGCCGTCGATCTCCGAGAGGGAGCGGAGCTGCCGCGCGCCGACGCCGTCCACGAGGCAGGAGAGATCGGCGAAGCTGTATGCCTCGTAGTAGCGATACATGCCCTCCTTCAGGTTCACCGCAGAAACGCTCATGGTCGTGTAGAAGATCAGCCCGATCGCCAGCACCGTCGCCACGGCGATGAATTGCCCCTTTGTTTCTCTTATTGTGCGGAACAAAAGCTTGTTGATCGCTTTCATATGCTTCACCAACGGATGTCGCGTGGGTCCGCCGGCGTCGCGTTCACGCTGTTTTCGATCACCTCGCCGCTGCGCATGCGTATGACGCGGTCGCCCATGGCCGCGATGTCGGCATTGTGCGTGATGACGATGACCGTCATCGCGAATTCTCGGTTCACCTTTTTCAGGAGCTCCAGAATGGTGACACCCGTCTTGAAATCCAGCGCGCCCGTGGGTTCGTCGCAGAGCAGCAGCCTCGGATTCTTCGCGATGGCGCGCGCGATGGAAACGCGCTGCTGCTCGCCGCCCGAGAGCTGCGAGGGGAAATGGTCCTCCCGCTCCCCGAGGCCGACGTTGCGCAGGATCTCCCCGATGTCCAAGGGGTCGCGGGATATCTCGGCGGCGAGCTCCACGTTCTCCCGCGCCGTCAGGTTCGCCATCAG
>JAISNR010000052.1 GCA_031276135.1 Eubacteriales Family XIII. Incertae Sedis bacterium
ACCGCTGGCGATCAGGATGATCCTGCGCGAGAGCGAAAGGGCCGCGCGGCGGATGCACATGCCGAATCGGTACTGCTCGACGAGGGGCAGCCCGGACAGGGAAACGCGGACGATCCGAGGCGATTTGAAGAAATACAGCGGGACCATGACGCCGTGGTCCAAGGCGGGATCCCGCTCCCCGAGCGTGCCGGCCGGGATGCCGTCCTCTTCCGCGCATTCCGCGATGCGCTTGGCCAGCTCGTCGTCGTATGCGACCGAGAATTTGATGCGGCCCGCGCGAAACGCGCCGAAGTCCCCCTTGGCCGATTTGCCGGGCGAGATGTGGATGTAGTCGCTGTACAGGACGCTGTGCGGAGAGATGACGACCGCAGTGTCGGGACGCGCGGCGGCGGCTTCGGACGCAATCTGCGCGTAGGCGCGGCGCGTGTCGGGGATCTCATCCCCCGCGCCGATGCCGGGGACGATCAGCGGAGGATGGGGCACGAGGTAGGCTTGCAGCATGGGTACCTCCTTCATTTTTCGCATATCCATAATATATCCTATTTTTGAAAAAATGCAAGACTGTTTTTTGTTACAGTCTTTCCATGGGTGATTATTTCACCGCCACAGATCTGCCGATATAAAAAAAGCGCACCGGCGCATATGGCGCATATGACAGGCGCATGGGGCAATTGGCGCATATCTCAAAAACCATTGACAGACGCTCCTTTTATGAGGTATACTGTCACAAGCAGTAAAGGATCGTTTGTTTTCGGTGCGTCGCCGTTTGGCGGTACCGATGCGGAGAGAACGGTCTTGTCGACGAACAGCAAAGGCGCTGTGGGGTATTCGCCCGCAACGCTTTTTGTTTTTTGTCGCGGCTGCCCTTGGGCGCGCACGGCGCCCGGGATGACAGGATTTCGTATTTCGGAAACAAAAGGAGGAGAAAAATGTCGGTGAAACACGCAAAAAAATCAAGATTCGTGAAATTCGCACTTGCGGCGGGGATGCTGTCAGCGGCGGTCATCCTGTTCGCGGCCTGCGGCGGCGGCGATGCCGGCGGGGAAGAGGCCGCGACGGAAACGGCGGACGCCGAGCCGATAACGCTCAGGCTCGCTTCCGACGCGCCGCTCGAGCACATCGCCACGGGCCTCAACGAGGGCGCGGCCGAAAAGGTCAAGGAGCGGACGGAGGGCCGGGTCTTGATCGAGTATTTCCCGGGGAGCGCGCTCGGAGGCTATGAAACCGTATACGAAGAGCTCGTGATCGGCAGCATAGACATCGCGCAGATCACCGTGCCCGACGCCTTGGACGCGCGGCTCGGTTCGGCCTATCTCCCGTATTACGCGACGAGCTACGAGGAGGCCAAGATATTGTACGCGCCGGATTCGTTCATGAGCAAGACCTTCGCGGAGCTCACCGCCGCGAACAACGTGCGGTTTCTGGGCTGGGTGCTGGAGGGCTTCATCGGGATGGGCGTCGTGAAGGATCCCACGGACGTCATGACGCCGGGAACGCCCAAGGGCATACAGCTGCGAAGCCCCGCGATGGCGACCTTCCGCTACGTGCAGGAGGATCTCGGATACAACCCCGTCACGGTGCCCTACGCCGAGGTGCCCACCGCCATACAGACCAAGGTCGTGGACGGCTGGATCGGCGGAACGCCGAACATGAACTACGCGTGGGTCGGCGAGGTGATCAACAAGATGTACGTCAACTATATGCACGCCGAGGCCACCTGCTACGTCATGAGCGAATTGAGCCTTTCCAAGCTCAGCGAGGCGGACCGGCAGACGCTCATAGAGGTGTTTGAGGAGCAGAGCATGCAGAGCTTCGAGGACGCGCAGGCGAACGAGGAGCTCTACAAGCAAAAATTGCAGGACGATTACGGCGTGGAGGTCGTGGAGCTCACGCCCGAGCAGCTCAAGGTCAACGCGGATTTCGTGCGCGATGTGACGTGGACGAGATTGGAAGAGATTCTGACGCCCGAACTGATTGCGGGATTCAGGGAAGAGGTGGCGAAACTTCAATAGTTTGGACTCAATCCGAATGAACACTGTGCAGGGGCGCGCGCGTCCCTGCATTTGCGCGAAGCGGATGCGGAGAAAGGATTGTGCGTTTTGAAGAGAAGAGAGGACAGGATTGGCTGGAAAGCGTTGATCGCCATACAGAGGATTGCCCTGATCGTAACGGGCGCGGGAACCGCGCTGATCGTTGCGGGCGCCTGCATATTGCGCATGTTCAATATAAATTTCAGCGGCTTTGAGGAGCTTCTTGTCATGGTCGCGTTCTGGCTGTACATGGTCGGATGCGCGCACGGCAGCTTCGAAAAAAGCCAAATCACGGCGGATATCCTCGCGGTTATGGGGAAGGGCCTGTTCAAAGAGATCCTGTCGCTGTGCAGGGCCGTGCTGACCGCAGCGCTTTGCGCGGTATTCTTCGTTTGGACGGTGCAGTTGCTTTTGTGGGCGATCGAAATCGACACGCGCACACCCGTGTACCGGATACCGATGGCCTTCGGCTACGGTTCGATGGTGTTTGGGATGGGGCTTTCCACTTTTTATCACATCGTCTATATGATCGACGACATACGGGCATTCGGTGCGCGCTGCGCGGCGGGGCTTGCGGGGAAAGGAGGGGCGGTATGAACATCGTGATCATAGCCGTATTGGTTCTGCTCGTCGTGCTCCTGATCGGCGTTCCCATCCCCTTTGCTTTTTTCGCCTCGACGTTTACGCTCGTGGTGCTCGGGGATTACGATTATTCGTTCCTGCTGCCTTACGGCTACAACAAGGCGAGCTCAATCATACTGGTGGCGATTCCCCTCTTCGTGTTCGCGGGGAGCCTCATGGAGAAGAGCGGCATCGGCGAGAGCCTCGTCAATCTCGTGGATGTGTTCGTGGGACGCGTGAAGGGCGGGCTCGGCGCGGTCATGGTGATCTCCTGCGCGCTGTTCGGCGCCATATCCGGCAGCGGCATGGCCACGCTCTCCTGCATAGGTTCGATCATGCTGCCGCGGATGTACGCGGCGGGGTATCCGCGCGGTCTGTCGTCGGCTCTGATTTCGAGCGCTTCGCTCCTGGGCCTTCTGATACCGCCCAGCCTGAACATGATCCTGTACGCCTTCGTCGGCGGGCAGTCCGTGCTGTCCTGTTTTATGGCGACGGTCATCCCCGGCATCATCCTCGTGATCCTCCTCAGCGTGACGAACATATTCCTGCTGCGCAACGATCCCGGCATCGTCGTGGCACAGCCCGCGCCCCTGAAGGAGTTCGCGGAGAAACTGGCGCGCCGCTCGCTGCGCGCGATACCCGCCCTCATAGCGCCCATCATCATATTGGGCGGCATCTACGGCGGATTCATGACGCCCACCGAAGCGGCGTCCGTGTCCGTGCTCTATTCGATCCCCGTGGGCTGGCTCATATACAGGGGCCTGAATCTGAAAACCCTGAAGGGCAGCCTGATCTACTCGGGAACGACGGCCGGCGTCATCATGATCATGCTGTTCTCGGTCATGGTGCTGTCGCGGCTCTACGTCATGGAGAATGTGCCCAAGCTCATTCTGGGTTTCCTGACATCGATCAGCGACGATCCGACCGTGCTGATCCTGATGGTGAATCTGTTCCTGATCCTCATAGGGATGATCATGGACGATACGAGCGCGATCCTGCTGACCACGCCCATCATGCTTCCGGTCATCGTGGCGCTCGGCGTCAATCCGATTCATTACGCCGCCATCATGGGCGTCAATCTGGGACTCGGCTGCGTCACGCCGCCCTGCGCGCCCTTCCTGTATCTCGGCTCGCGCGTGGGCGGCGCCCCCATCAACGAGATGCTGAAGCCGACGCTGTGGCTGATCCTGTTCGCCTGGATCCCAACCTTGCTCATCACGACCTATCTGCCGCAGGTGTCGCTTTTCCTGCCGCGTCTGATCGGACTGGCGGTTTGAGGCGTTCGCGTCCGAAGGGGCGGTTTGACCGGAGCCCGTCAACGGGCGCTAGACCTTCTTCCTGACGCCGAGTATCTCGCGCGCTTCGGCTGCGTTCGCGATCTCGCGGCCCGCGAGTCTGCCGAGTTCCGCCGCGCGGGTGACCAGCTCCGCGTTCGTCGCGAGGACGCCCTTGTCGTAGAAGATGTTGTCCTCGAGGCCGACGCGCAGACCGTCGCAACCCTCGGCCAGCCCGAGCAGCATGCAGGGGACATGGCTCCTGCCGATGCCCGTGACGGACCAGGTAGATCCCTTTGGAATTTTTGGAAGCAAATAAGACAGCGCCTCCGCGTCGCCTGGCATGCCGCCCGTGACGCCGAGCACGAACTGCACGTGACAGGGCGTTTTCAGGACGCCCTTTTTGATGTAGTAGTTGATGTTTCCGATCATGCCGCCGTCGAAGATCTCGAGCTCCGGCTTGATGTCGAGCTCCTGCACGTACTTGCCGAGCTTTTCGAGAAAGGCCGGCGTGTTGAGGAACACGTAGCTGTTGGCCCAGTTCATCGTGCCGGGGTCGTAGGAGCACATTTCGGGCTTGAGGATGGGCAGATGGCCCATGCGGAGCTCGTCGGAGAACTTGGAGCCCGATGTCGTCAGGTTCAATACGGCATCGAGGCCCTCGGCCGCGAGGGCGGCGCGCATCTTCCCGACCGTTTCGACGAAGATCTCCGTGTCCATCGAGTTGACGCCGTCCTTGTCGCGGACGTGGATGTGGAGCACGGACGCGCCGGCCTTGACGCAGGCGACGGAATCGGCCGCGATTTCATCCGGCGTGACGGGCACGTGCGGCGTCTGCGCCTTGGTCGTGCCGGCGCCGCAGAGCGCGGCGGTGATGATCAGTTTTCCCATAATAGGATATTTTTCCTTTCAAGTAATTATACGGATACGCATTTGAAACTTCTGTCAAAACTGCGCAAACGCCGCGATATTTTTGATTCAGTCCGGCCTCAGGTCCCGGAATGGACAAAAATTGCGCGGCGCTTGAGCGCTTACATCAAACCGGATCATCCATGAATTTTTTCGCGATCTTGAATATCTCGAACAACTGCTTGTCGCGCTTCGCGAGCAGGGCCTGCCTGTCCGCGCCCGTGTAGTCGTAGAAGCCCTTGCCGCTCTTGAGGCCCAGTTCGCCCCTGTCGATGTGCGCCTTGAGCGTGGCGGGCATGTCCACCGCGGGCGGCGGGGTATAGCTCTTGTTTTTGTAGTTGTTGGCCGTCATGTCGAGGCCGCCGAAGTCGGCGCGCTTGCACAGGCCGAGCACGACGGCGCGCGGGATGAAACTGGCCTTCACGGCCTTGTCGATGTCCTCCGGCGTGCAGTAGCCGTTGTCGAGCAGGTAGAACACCTCTTGGTTCAGGCACATCTGCATGCGGTTCGCGATGTAGCCTCGGATGAACTTCTTCATCGGCACGGCCGTCTTGCCGCATTTTTCGAGAAGCGCAACCGTTATCGAGAGGTATTCCTCGGGCGCTTCCTCGCTCTTTACGACCTCCACCAAAGGGATCAGCTGCGGCGGTGCGTACCAGTGCGCGATCGCGGTCTGCGGCAGGCGGCTCGGCGGCACGATCTCGAATATGTTCAGCGCGGAGGTATTGGACGCGATGATGCAGTCGCGGCGCGCGGCCTTGTCGATCTCCGCGAACAGTTCGGCCTTTGCGCCGCGGTTTTCGACGATGGTTTCCATGATGAAGTCCGCGTCCCGCACGGCCTCCGAAACCGCAGACACGAAGCCGACCCGCGCATAGACCGATTCCACCGCGTCCTTGGGCAAAAGGTCCTCTTCCGCAAAGGTTTCGAGGCTGCGCCTCAGCGTATGCTTCGCCTTGTCCCGCGTTTCCTCGCTCCGCGTCCACATGGCGACTTCATAGCCGCCCATCGCGAATATCTGCGCTATGCCGGGGCCCATGGTGCCGGCGCCGAGCACCGCGATCCGCTTGATGTCGTCGATTGATTTCATATCAGAAAGACCCTTCCTCCCAAGCCACAAGCCGCACCATTCCGCCGTCGGCCATCTCGCAACGGAAGGGGAAGGCGGCGATGATCATGCGCCGTCCCGTGCATTCGTCTATGTCGCCGCCGGCGTTTTCGACGGTGCAGACCCCGTGCTGCATGAACAGGCGGTGACAGGGCTCGTAATCCGGGAATTCCACGGTCGGATCCTTGCCGGTCGCGGCGCGGTAGGCCGTATCGAGCCAGGGCATCTGCTCCTTCAGCGGGTGGTGCCACAGCGGCGCGTCGGTCGCGCCCCAGGTGCCGGTGATGCCCTTGACGTGCTTCTCGTGGATCAGCCACTTCGCGACCTCGGGGCCCATGCCGGGATAGTAATTGTAGTATTTGTCGTTGTTGACGCGCCAGAGGTGCTGGAAGCCCGTGTTGACGACGACCCAGTCGTTCTCGCGTATCTCGAGGCCGTCCTTCTTCGCGGCCTTCTCGAAGTCGGCGGGTTTGAGCTCCACCCATATGTCGCCGAACTTCTTGGGATCGCCCTCGCCGGCGTCCCACTTTTGGTTGAACTCGGTCAGGAGGTGGCGCATGTCGAGGATGACGCCCGTGCCGACGCAGTGTTCGAGCGGGATCTCGTTCAGGCTGTAGCCGTAGCGGGCGCGGTCCACCTCTTCCTCGTGCAGGACGTGGTTGGGGGCGTCCATGTGCGTGCCCGCGTGCAGCGTACCCGTGTAGGTCATCGTGCGCTTGTGGAAACGCCCCAGATACTGGCCCCGGGGGAAGAGCAGATCCTGCCGCGGGCCGGGGAAGGGCCAGAGCGGGGTGTCGACGCCCCACGGCGCCGAAAGGTCGTAGATCTTCGTCATTTTTTCCTTTTTCAG
>JAISNR010000119.1 GCA_031276135.1 Eubacteriales Family XIII. Incertae Sedis bacterium
TCGGCATTTCGGGCGAAACATCCAATTGTTCGGCCGATATGTTCTTGATTGACAGCGATACGGCTCCGTCGCCTTCGGCTGTCTCGGCATGCCATTCCGTTGTCGATACGGGAATTCCAAAAAGCATTTGCTCACGCCCGTTCACTCCCGGCCCCGCAGCATCGTGCGGACGCTCAGCTCGCCGTCCTCGCCGATGCGCAGCATGACGGCGCCGTCCGTGTCGTTTCGAAAGACCCGCGCGCCGGCGTTCGCGAGCTTTTCGAGCACGTCGGGATGCGGATGACCGTAGGTGTTCTTCCCCACCTGTATGACCGCGGCGCGCGGCGCCACGGCCGCGAGGAAGGCGTCGCTTGTCGAATGGCGGCTGCCGTGATGCCCCGCCTTGAGCACGGTCGAGCGCAGCCGCCCGGCCGCATACGCGCTTTCCAAGATCGCCTCCTCGCCCGCAAAGCCGAGGTCCCCCGTCATCAGCACGGACACGCCCCTGTATTCAAGCCGCATCAGCAGACTGCTCTTGTTCTCGTCCTCGTCCGCAAGCAGGCGCCCGTAAGCGGCTTCGTCCTGCCTCTCCGGAAACAATATCTCCACGCAGACGTCCTCGTCGAGGCGCACGCGTTCCCCCGCGTACACGTAAACCATGCGGTCGGCCGGAACGCCCATCTTCTCGGCGATCTCCGCGCCGCGCGGCCTGTTTCCCTCGTAGACCGCCACGCGCTCCACGGGCAGCTCGCGCGCCAGCTCCGCGAGCCCTTGGCAGTGGTCCGTGTGCAGATGCGTGACGAGCGCGAGGTCGATGCGAGACACGCCGTTCTTCAAAAGGTAGGGCAGCAGCGTCTTTTCGCCGACCGAATAATTCACGCTGCCGCCGCCGTCTATCAGGATGTTGCGTCCCGAGGGCGTGCGGATGTGCAGGCAATCCCCCTGCCCCACGTCCACGAACACGAGCGCGCTTTCGTCCCGCGCGAGGCCGGGCGCGCAGAGGCTCAAAAGGACGCAGAGCAGCAGGGCGCAGAACGCGCCCGCGATCTCCTTCGCGCGCCGCCTCTGCCACAGCACGCGCAGACCTTCCGACGAAACGAGGAAGAATATCCCGTAGTAAAGGACGAGCGCGGACGCGGGCGGGCTCGTCACGGGCCAATGGCCGAAGGCCGTGCCGTAGGCCGCTTCGTTCATCCGGTTCATGATCGTGACGAGGATGTCCGCCGCCGAAGCCCCCACGCCGAACGCGGCGTCGCCCGCGCACATGAGCGGCATGAGCGCCACGCCGATCGGTATGACGATGCCCGAAAGGAATATGACGGGGATGTTCAGGATGAAGGCAGCGGCGGAAAAATAATTGAAAACATAGGCCGTGTAGGGCGCCATGCCCGCTTGGATCACGAGCAGAGGCAGCAGACCGCGCAGCAGCTTGCGCGCGCCCTCGCGCAGGACGGAGGCCGGATCCGCGCCACCGGCGTGCGCGATGCGCGCCGCGCCGCGCGCGCGGCGCGGCGCGTCCTCCTTCGGCGGCGTCAGATAGCGGTCGAGAAAGGGAATCATGAAGGCCATCGTGAATATGGCGAGGAAGGACAGCTGAAAGCCCACGTGAAAAAGTTGCAAGGGATTCTGAATCAGCATGGCGCCCGCGGCCGCGCAGGCGCCCGTCAGCAGGTCGTAGCGCCGCCGCAGAAGCCCGGCGGCGATGTGCGTCAGGATCATCGCGGAAGCCCGCACGACGGAGGGGGCGAACTGCGCCATGGCGGCATAGAGGAAGAGGCCGAGGATCGCGACGAGGCTCTGCGCGGGGCCGCGGCGGTTTCCGAGCAGCTTGACGATGCAGGCGTACACGATGGCGACGTGTATGCCGCTCACGCTCAGGATGTGCGCCGTTCCGTTCTTTTGAAAAGCCTCATAGACCGCGTCGTCCATCAGCGAGGAATCGCCGAAGAGCATGCCGGCCATCACGCCGCGCACGGCCTCGTCCGTGTGCCGCGACAGGCGTTCCAGCAGCGTGTACTTCAGCACGGCGAGCAGGTGCAGCAGCATGCCCCACGCGGAATAGGGCCGCGCCCCGTCCGGGATGATATCGCCGGCGTCGCACGACAGGATGAGCCGGATCCCCACCGTCCGGAGATAGGCGCGATAATCGAAGCAGCCGGGGTTGCGCCGCGCGGACGGAAGCGACAGCTCGCCCGTCACGGCGATGTCCGCGCCGACCAGAAGCTTGGGGTCCGCGTCCTCGCCGCGAACCAAAACCAGAATGCGCCGTCCGCCCGCGATGCCCGTCGGATTCGCGAGCGCGACCGTGAGCCTGTGGTAGTCCTCGGCGGTCGATTCCATGGAAAGGACCCTGCCGCGGACGGTGACGCGCTCCCCCGTGCGCTCGGCGAGCGGATCCTGTTTGTCCAGCTGCGCACCGCAGTACAGGCCGCCCGCGAGCGCAAGGGCGGCGAAGAGCGGCGCGAAGCGGAGGACCGCGCCGAGCGCCTCGCCAAGGACGCGCTCTCTGCGGCGCGCATGGACAAAGGCGCCCGCCGCCGCGCAGGCGACGGCCGCGTAGACCGCCGGGGCGGGATCGAACAGATATTCTGCGGCGATCCCCGCCGCGTAGAACAAAAATGCAAAACACAATGGCCTTCTCATGCTATACAGAATAACATGAATTCCATTGTATGTAAATACATTTTTTAATTGTTTAGTAAATTATTAGATAATATTCAATCATTCAATCATAATGTGATGAAATTGCTATTTTTTCATAAACCCCTTCCCCACGCTGAACGCCTTGCCCAAGAATTCGCCCGTCGCGTTGTAAACGCTGTGAGCCGGGTCGTACAACATGGGCGCGAGCTTTTCGATGTCGGGCAGGCCGGCGTCGTCCAGACAGGCTTCCTCGACCATGACGTTGACGATCTCGCCGACAAACTGCACATGTTGTCCGATTTCCGCCGTATGGATCACCCTGCATTCCAGGCAGAGCGGAAATTCCTCGATGCAGGGCGCGTCCACGTTCGGGCATTTCGCCGCATGCAGCCCTGAGGCGGCGAACTTATCGGTCTTGTGCCCGGACGCGATGCCGAAATAATCCGCCTCCTTCATGTGAGCCCTGCTCGGAATATTTACCGAAAATTCCTTCTTTTCCATGATATTGTCGTAGGTGCGCCGGCTCTTCCTGACGGAGATCGCGACGCAGGGCGGTTCGGAGCTGCATATGCCGCCCCAGGCCACGTTCATGGCGTTCGGCTTTCCGTCCTTGCCATAGCTGCCGATGATGTACACCGGCGTGGGAAACGCAAACGCGTGCGCTCCGAGATGCTTCTTCATCTTCTTCGTTCCTCCTTTGATATACGCCGCCGCGCTCCGCGCAGACGGCCCTCTCAAGCCCGCCGCCCCTCAATCCGACGGCAGCGCGCGATGCCCGAGCCCGATCACGACGTCGTTCAGGTAAAGCAGACCGATGCTCACGAATATGCAGACGCTCAAATGCTCCTTGTGTCTGCAGATCGCGATCTTTCCGCCTCCGTTGAGGCCCAGCGATTTCTGCGAGATCTGCGAGATCGCTTCCCGCGTCGCGCCGGCGATCGCGCCGTCCTGCACGTGGTTCTCCTTCGTGACGCCGTTCCTGCGGGATATGGTGATGGCCCGTTCGATGATGATGTGAATCGAATGGATCATATCGCCGCCTATGTCCATGGCGGCGCCCTTGATGCCCTTCTCCCGCAGCATTTCGATCATCTGCTCCTCGGATTGCCGGCTGCCCGTCACGGCCAGCCGAATCGCGGCCTTGGCCACGTCCACGCTGTCATACATACGCATCCTCCCCCGCCCGCGCGGGCGGCAAAATCCCCCTTTGCCCGCATCCTCTGTAACAGAGTATAGCCTATCCCGCGCAAGAATTCAACCGCCTTTCAAGGTATGTTACTGTATCAAAGATCGGATCAAAATCGGTTGCCTGCATATCGTCGGAACCTATCGCGGCGCCGCGCCGTCAAACTACAAGCTTCATTACATAGATGTTTGATTTTGTATCCCGCAAAAATTTCTTTATTCTCGTTTCATAAAGCGGTATAATAGCCATAGACCGGCTGTTATGCAAATGCGAATGCCCTGCGTTTTTTCGTGATGGTATCGAATATGGCTGACGACAAATTGAAAAGCGGCATATCCGAAAAGGACCAATCGGAGATTGCCGCGATCTTTGACAGGTTTGACAAGATCGGCGACAGACTCGAAAAGAACGCGCCGAAAGCGCCCGCCGCGCCGCAGACGGAGGACGCCGAGGCACATACGCCCCCCTCGCGGCTCTCGCGGCTCGAACGATCCAAGGGCCAACCGCGCGCGGGCGGCGTTCGCGTGGCGGAAAAAAGCGCCGTCGCGGCGGGCGCGTTGTCCGAGGTCCTCGCGGCCGCGGCGGAGGCCGCGCGCAGCAAGGTTGCGGAAGCGGACACGGCCCCGAGGGAGGCGCGCGACGAGGCGGGCCTGACGACTCTTTTGGCAGCGACCGGTACGGGCCCTTCCTACGCATGGCAGAGTCCCGGCAGCGGGACGGGCTCGAATTCGGGCGGCGGCGCGCAAAAGGGACCGAAGGGCAAGGCGCGCAAGAGGCACCGCATCCGGTGGTTCCGCCTGCTGTGCTTTCTCTTCTTGTTCGGCGCCGTGTTCTGCACCGCGGCGGCATGGCTCTACGCCAAGCCCATCATAGACAGTACGCCCCGCATCGATCCGGACGAGATATCCTCCATGCTGACCGAAAGTTCCGCGCTGTACGACGACGCCGGAAACCTCATCGACGACATCTACATGGGCGACGGGCGCCGCACCAACGTGATCTTCAGCGACATGCCCGAGAATCTGATCGATGCCTTTGTCGCGATAGAGGACAAGACATTTTGGACGCATCACGGCTTCAACTTCGTCCGCATCATCGGCGCGATCCGCGACAGCGTCCTGCGGGGCAAAAGCATCAGCGGCACGAGTACGATCACGCAGCAGCTGGCCCGCAACCTCTGGCTCACCGACGAGATGGCCGACCACACGATGAAACGCAAGCTGCAGGAGGCCATCATCGCGCTGCAGCTGGAAGAACATTTGACGAAGGAACAGATCATAGAAGCCTACATGAATACCATCCCGCTCGGCAACCGATCCTTCGGCGTGCAGGCGGCGGCGCAGGGCTACTTTTCAAAGGACGTGCAGGATCTGAGCCTGCTCGAGTGCGCGGCGCTCGCGAGTCTGCCGCAGGCGCCCACCAAGTACGCCCTCGTGCAGACCATTTACAGGGAAGATGTCGTCGCCGACGATCCCGACCTGCTGTTCGTGGGCGATCAATACGCCTACGTCTACAACGACGCGGTTCTGAGCAGGACCGGTCTGGTGCTGCGCTTCATGCTCGAACAGGGCTACATCACGCAGGCGGAGCACGACGAGGCCGCGAACCAAAACCTGCGCGACTTCGTCAAGCCGCACTTCGACGCCGACAACGCGACCTCGAATTACTTCGCCGATTACACGATCCAAAAGGTCGTGCAGGATCTCATGGCGCAGTACGACATCGATGAGGACGAGGCGCGGCAGCGGCTCTACACGGGCGGACTGAAGATCTACACGACGATGAACGCGGGCATGCAGAGCCTGATCGAGGCGGAATTCGCCCTGAACGAGAATTTTCCGAGGCTGACGCCGAAAAAGGATCGCGCGGGAAACATACTCGACAAGAACAATAAGATATTGCTGTACGCCTACGACAACTTCTTCGACGAGGCGGGCGTGTTCACGCTGACGGAGGGCGAATACGAAGCCCTGCCGGACGGCGGGCTGAAGCTGCTGGCCGGCAAGCGCCTGAACTTCTACTTCACGCAGGCAAACGACCGCACCGATTACAGCGTCGAATTCAAGGACCTCTACGTGCAGGAGGACAAGCTGTATTCCATCATCCGCGGCGGCGTCATCCCGATCCCGAGCGAATACAAGTCCAAGGACGCGGAGGGGAACCTGATCATCGACAGCCGCTTCTTCGGCGAATCGGGCAACTTCCGCTTCGTTGACGGCGGCATCGCGATCGATCCTTCCTCCTATACCCTGCGGCAGGCGGCCGCGCAGCCGCAGGCGGCCATGGTCGTGCTCGACTATCACACGGGCGCGATCAAGGCGATGGTGGGCGGCCGGAACACGGAGGGGCGTCTGCTCTACAACCGCGCGACCGGCCCCAGACAGCCGGGGTCGGCCATCAAGCCCATGTCCGTCTACGGACCCGCGCTGCAGATGGGCGTCGAGAACGAGCCCGTCACGAGCGGGGAGCCGTCCTACGGCAATTACTGGACGGCGGCGAGCGGCATCGTGGACGAGCCCATGACGTTTCAGGGCAAAACATGGCCCAAGAACTGGTACAGCGGCTACCGCGGCATGCAGAGTCTGCGGAAATCCGTCGAGCAGTCCGTGAACGTGAACGCCGTGAAGGTGCAGATCAACATCGGACCGGACCGCTCCCTGCGCTTTCTGAAGGACCTCGGCGTTACGAGCGTCGTGGAAACGGGCGACACGAACGACATGAATCCGGCCGCGCTCGCGCTCGGCGGCATGACGCACGGCATCTCGCCGCTTCAGATGGCCGCCGGCTACGGCGCCTTCGGCAACAAGGGCCTCTATGTGGAGCCCATGCCCTATTCCAAGATCACGAACCGGCGCGGCGAGATCATCATCGGCCGCGAACCGTACAAGAAGCAGGCGATGGATGAGGGCGTCGCCTTCATCATGACCGACATACTCCGAGGCGTCGTGACGAACGGCATAGCGGGCAGGGCGGCCATATCCTCCCAGCCCGTCGCCGGCAAGACGGGCACGACCACGGAAAAATACGATGCGTGGTTTGTCGGCTTCACGCCGCAGTATTCGGCCTCCCTGTGGATCGGCAGCGACGTGGGCATAGAGCTCAGCGAGGGCTCCGGCGCCGCCACCAAGGTATGGAGCAAGATCATGGGCAAAATCTGCGAGGGAAGCGAACGCGGTTCCTTCCCGAGCGCGCCGTCCAACGTCAAGAGCATGACGGTCGATGCCGTTTCCGGCATGCTGCCCTCCGCATACAGCCTGACGCGTTCCGAATATTTCATTCGGGGAACGGAGCCCACGCAGGTGGACAACCTGAGTGGCCCCGTGTACATCTGCCCCATCTCCGGATACCTCGCGACGCCCTATTGCCCCGCGCGGGTGCCCTTCGGCAGCGTCCGCGTCGCAACCGACGAAACGGCCGGCGGCGACGAGGACCACCCGGAGGAAAGCCCGCCGCCCACAGGTCCAAGGCCGCGCTATTACTGCCACCTGCACAACGGCGATCCGGAGCGCTATCCGATCGATCCCGCGCAGACGCTGAACGAGGACTTCTACTGGGACGGCGTCGTCCGCGACGATGCGTATTACGAAAATCAAGAGGCGGAAGAACAGGCCGAAGCGGGCGATCCCGCAGCGGGAGCGGGTCAAGGCGATTTGCCGAACGGCCAAGGCGACGCGAGCGGCACGGGACCCTTCCCGAACCCGATACCCGCGCAGCCCGGACAGAGCGACCCGGGACAGAACACGCAGGGACAAACAGGCCCCGAACAGACCAATCCGGGACAAAGCGACCCGGGGCAGAATACGCCGGGACAGACCGGGCAAAATCCCGAGCAAGCGCCGCCCGGCGAGCAAAGCGGCGGACAAACGGACGGGCAGAGCGGCGGACAAACCGCGCCGCCGGTCGAGGAATCCACAAGGCCGAGCTGGTTGCCGCCGCTGTAGGTGCGAAGCGCCCCGAGGCTGCGGGCGCCGATTGCGCCGTCGCGATCTTCACCGCGCGCGCCGTGCATTCGTTGCGCGGCGATGTGATTGTTCGGAAAACAGCGAAAAAAACCCCCGCGCAAGGCACATCGCTCTTGCGCGGGGGCTTTTGTTTTTCGTTTTGCGTTCACGGCGGCGCCGCGCGCATCCCGCCGGGCGTCAGCGAAGCGTCGCTTCGTAGAGATCGTCCGACTTGTCCCATTCCTCTATGATCTGCGGAATCACCTTGTACAGGTCGCCGACGATGCCGTAGTCGGCCACCTCGAAGATCGGGGCATCCGGATCCTTGTTGATCGCGACGATGATGTCCGAGGTCTGCATCCCCGCCAGATGCTGTATCGCACCCGAGATGCCGCAGGCGAAATAGATCTTGGGCTTGACGGTCGTGCCCGTCTGCCCCACCTGATGCGAATGGTCTATCCAGCCCGCGTCCACGGCCGCGCGGGAGGAACCCACAACGCCTCCCACTTTATCCGCGAATTTCCTGATCAGGTTGAAGCCCGAGGGATCGCCGAGCCCGCGCCCGCCGGAGCAGATGATATCGGCGTCCGTCAGCGATACGATCTCCTTCGCGGACTTCACGATCTCGACGATCTTGGTTCTGATGTCGCTCTCGGCCAAGGACGGGGTCACGTTGATGATCTCGCCCTTCGCGCCGGGGACGCGCTCGCGCCGCGTCATGACGCCCGGGCGCACCGTCGCCATCTGCGGCCGCGTGCGCGGGCAGACGATCGTGGCCATGAGGTTGCCGCCGAAGGCCGGCCGCGTCTGCTTCAGGCCCTTGTCGTCGGAATTCGGATCCAGCGTGGAGGTGTCCAGCGTCGTGTTCTT
>JAISNR010000141.1 GCA_031276135.1 Eubacteriales Family XIII. Incertae Sedis bacterium
TCCCGCAGCATATTCCGCTCGATCTTCGGAATCCAGAAATCCCGGTTCGATTTGAAGTCGCTCTTCCGCTCCTCCCAATTGTAACCGTGCCAAAACTCGCTGTCGCAGAACACGGCCACCTTTTTGCCGAGAAAGACGATGTCCGGCTTTCCCTCGATCCCGCTCACGTTCTTGCGGTATCGCAGCCCGCGCCGCCACAACTCCTTCCGCAACAGCAATTCGATGCGCGAATCCTTGCTGCGGATGCGCTGCATATTGTATGAAATCTGCTCTTTCGTCCGCTTTCCCATGGGTGTGTTTTCCCGTTCGAAACAACCTTCCGCAGGTTTCATTTTACCACGGATGTCTGCCGAATGGAACGGGGAATTTTGACCGTCTGCAAGAAATTTTCAAGATTTGCAGCGCCTTTTGCCCCTCGGCTTAGACCCCCGGCACGGTTGCTTCTCCGGCCGAAGCGCCCCTCCCTTTCGTTCGGATCGGGAAATGGCTGCGCCGCAACCGGAAAGCCGAAGGATCAGCGGCCCGGGCTGTCCTCGGACGAAGCGAGCGGCAGTTGCGCCAGTATCACGGCCGCGAACATCAGGATGCAGCCCAGCACCTCGCGCCCCGTGAAGCGCTCGCCCAGCAACAGGAAGCCGCCGACCACGCCGAAGATCGCCTCCGTGCTCAGGATGATGGACGCAGCGGTGGGTTTGGCGTACTTCTGCCCCACGGCTTGCAGGGTAAAGCCCGCACCCGACGAGAGGACGCCCGTGTAGAGGATCGCGGGCAGCACCGCGCGGACGCTTTCGAGGCCGAAGGCGGAAGCCGTCGCGAAATGCGGATCCGCGAAGGGCATGACCGCGAGGCTGAGCGCGCCGCACACGGCGAACTGCACGCAGGAAAGACGGATGGCGCCCGTGTGCCGCACGAACCGGTCTATGACGAAGATGTGCACGGCCCAGAAACCCGCGCCGAGCAGCACGATCAAATCGCCCGGCGCGATGCTGAAGCGTTCGGTGATGCACAGGCAATACAGGCCCGCGGCGGCGAGGACGACGCCCGCCCATGCGTTCCACCGGGTCCGATGTTTGAGAAATATCCCAAAAATGGGAACAAGTACGATGTAGAGCGTGGTGATGAATCCCGCTTTGGAAGCGGTGGTGAACACGAGCCCGATCTGCTGGAAGTTGGAACCCGCGAAGAGGACGAGCCCGCACAGGAAACCGCCCTTGAGCAGGGCCTTCCGTTCGTCGTTCCAAAAACCGTCTGCCCTGCCCTCCGTCTCGGGTGCGGCGACCGCACCCACCCCGCGCTTCGCGCCGCCCCGGGCCAAGAGCACGGCGACCAGCGTGAGCGCGCCCAGCACGGTGCGGACGCCGTTGAAGAAGAACGGTCCGACATGCTCCATGCCGGACCGTTGTGCGACAAAAGCAAAGCCCCAGATCATGGCCGCGAGCATCAGAATGCACGTCGACTTGATCGTGTTGTTCATTGAAATCCCCCCAAATCCCCTGTTTCATCTCATCTTCATGATGATACCATATCCGCGCACATGCGTCAAATGAATTTGCGCAACGGAGCAAATCCGAATGGCGCGAATTCCCGCGTTTCTTTTTTTGTGCCCAAAATCGTTCTTGCGTTCGCGAACCCGTTGAAAATACAAAGTTCATGACCTTTCCCGTCCACATCTGCGCGGCAAAGCGAAAAAAAAATCAAAAAATCCGAAATTTTTTCAAAAATGTTACCAAAGTGTGACCTAACGGGTATATAATGAGATCATTAACAGGCGCGGCCGTCCGTGCAGCAATCCTTTAAGATGTTGCAGAAACCGTCTCGGACGGACCGCCCGGAGCGCGAAGGAAGCGGCTGCGCGATGCGGCCGAAAAAAAATCCTGCGAAAGGGAGGCGCGAAGATGCGCGACGATTTGCGAAAAAAAGAAATGACGATGCCGGAGAACAAAACAAAGCTCCGCAGAGTTACCGCGGGTCTGGGCCTGACGGGTTTCATCCTCGCGCTCATCGTGTTCTACGCGCTTTCGCTGCCGGCGCTGACGCTGGAATCCACCTGCGGACAGGAAGAGCACACGCACGGCGAGGACTGCTATCGCTACGTATTGGCCGCGGACGGCGCGGGAGCGCCGGAAGCTGCGACGGGCGGCGCCGTATCGCTCGGCGGCTATGCGCCGGAGAATATCTACACGTCGGAGGAGGCCATCGCCGTTGCCGTACCCGAAGGGTATCATTTCGAGCGGGTTTTGGTTTGCGCGCTTTTGGAGCACACGCACGGCGAGGATTGCTATGCGGACGAGGCCGAGGAACCGGAAGAAGAGGAAGCGGCACAGATGATGCAGGCCATGTTCGGGCCGCTGTCGCTTCGGTACTCCTGCGCGCTTGCGGATTTTCTCGCGGACTTCACCGTGTGGAAAGACGGCGAGGAGGTTGATCTTGAAACTGAACCCGTCCTCGCGGGCATGAACTATACCATCAAGCTCCAATTCAAAGAGGATCCGTCAGACCGGCAATTCGACCCGATGGCCGCTGCCCTGACATATCAACTTCCGGAGTGGATCGCAATATCCGAACTTCAGTCCGGCGATGTGACGGACACCGCGCATGGCGCCGGGGACGTCGGCGACTATACGATCGGTACAGACGGCAGCGTGGTGGTGTCTTTCGACCCGATGAGTTACGTTGAAAACTATTCGAACATAACCTTTACGCTGACGCTGGGGGCGCAGTTTGACGGCGGCAGCGCCGGTGAGGATACCGAGGTCGAATTGGGCGACGGCACGAGCATCGACATAATCATTTCCACCGATCCGGCCATCGAAGTGGTCAAAGAGGCGGGAACATACGATCCGGCGTCGCGCACGATACCCTATAAGGTCAGGGTGACGGCCCACAACACGGACCTGCATGACATCACGCTTACGGATGTGATGGGCATACACCCTGAAAAATCCGCGCAAGATCCCGGCGCCTGCAAACCGCTGGAGATCGAAGGCATTGTCAGCGTGACATGGCCGAGCGGAGCAGCGACCGTCATACCCGTGTATTCCGATACATACGACGGCCAACAGGATTACGGCAGCGTATACGAAATCCCTCTCACCGGCGTAAATCTGGCGTCCGGAGAAACGGCGACGGTGACCTATTCCGTGCGCATAGCCGACGGAATCCTGTTCCCGGCCGGGGCCACGGGCAGCATAAGCAATCTCGTGAATGAGGTTACCGCAGAGGGGCTTCCGAATGGCGACCTTACGCCCATCGAGGCTTCGGACGGGGCAGCGGCATCCGCAAATCTTTCGTTTCTGTCAAAAGTAGGAATTTTTACAAAAGATGAGGGTGACCCGGGCAAGGGCGACGCGGGGGATGAAATCCGGTGGACCATCCACGCGGGCGACGGTTCCGATCTTCGCGGACAGACGATTGTCGATGCGATCGACCAAACCAAGGGAAGGCATCACATTCTGGCCGACGGCAGCTATAAGGTTGAGATTGAACTGTTCGATGCGTATTGGAAAAACGAATACCTGACCGACGGTACCAAATTTGATGATGCCGTTCATTCGGTGGCGACGTACAGATATCCGGACAACAACAATATTCTCAATCCTTTTGACGCCGGCACGGGATTTACGCTTACTGTTCCAAATGAGAGCCGGGAGGTCAAGACCGTTCGAATCACGTATACGACCCTCGTTGACGAAACGTCGGTCCTTGGCTTCGGAAACAGCGCAACGTGGAACGGACGTACCGCCGAGGACGTGAAAGGCATCCTCACATCTCTGGGGCTCAGCAAAACCGGCGCGTTCACCGCAGACAACGAATTCATTGCGTATACGATCGAAGCGGAAATCCCGAAAGACTATTGCGGAAAACCCGTCCGCATCGACGATACGATGAGCGTCGGAGGCGCAAAGGATGATGCGAACGCGATGTTTGTGGGCAATTGGCCCCAAGACATGCATATTCAAATCCGGACATCCGCGGGATCTTATGTTTTGAGTCCCGGCGATTATGAAATCCTGCCTTACGAATTGACATACTATCCTTCGGAAGCGAGATGGTTTGTGCGGTTCAAATTCGACGGCTTTGCCCCGGGGGCTTGGGGAGTCGATGCGGACAGCACGGTCACCCTGACCTACAGGGTGCCGCTTTCGACGAATCTTGTCGACAATACTGCGTATGATGATCTCGGCGATGCCATGCGGCACGGCCATGTGACGGTGAACAATGTGGAAGTGCATACGGAGGATCCGGTCAAGTTCATCGGCGCCAATCATTTTCTCAGCTGGCCGATCGTCAAGGCGGGAAAGAAGGTCTACCGGGACGGCGGCGAATGGATCGATGCGGACCACGCCGATTACACGGAAGAAAACTTCTACTTTAACGCCGCGGACAACGGCTACATGTACTCCGTAAAGCTGAACCCCCTCGCGGGGCAAAACGGCAAGCTCTCCATCGCGCCGAACGGCACGCCGCCGATCTTCTCGGACACATTCGACGCGCGCCTTGTCCTCGACAAGAGCACGGTAAGGATACGCAAGGGCGGCAGTACATATACCGTGTCGGACCCGACTAAAATAATCGTAACGGAAAACAACGGCCTGAAAACGTTCAGCTTTGATTTCGCGGACACCGGTGCGCCGGCAGGCACATGGGATGACAGCGACAGCATGTTCTTCGTGGAATACGTGCTTCTGTTCGACGATGCCAACAACGCGGAAGGCGCTTTGCGCGCGGACGCGGACGGCGAAGAATTCGAAAACACGGCCTCGATTGCGATTCGCAATGCGGGCGGCGACAAGACCTATTCCTCCGTCGCGACCGTGGACTACCTCAAACCGGACGCCGCGAAGCAAATGACCTACACGGACGGCATGCGCGTGGACGTGTCCATAACGATCAACCCCGGTGCGGAGGATCTGCTGGGCGACGGACCCGGCGGCGATTTTGAACTCCACGACAAGATGAGCGCCAATCTCGAATTCCCCGATCCTCTTTCGAGCATCAGGATAAAGATCGGCAGTGCCGCCGAAACGTATCTCACCGGCGCGACATATGATGCCGGAGAGAATGAGATCGTTTTCTCTGTGCCGGACAATCAGAAAATCGTGATCCTGTACAAAGCGAAGCTCAAAGCGACTGTGGGCGACACGGCGACGATCAAGAATGAAGTCTGGCTTTACGGGCGCGAAGACAAAGGGGCCACGGAGGATCTCGTATTCAAGGTTACGAATTCGAACGCAGAGGCCGAGGGCCACAGTTACGGCTTTCGGTTGCGCAAAGCGGACGTGGATGATTCGGACAGGCTTCTGCCCGGCGCGGCCTTCAACTTGTATGCGGGCTACCCGTATGCGGGTTATGATCCGGGCAATGTGCCGGCCGGGGTTCCCGCAGTCATCCAACATGATGTAAGCGGCACGGCCACGGAATTCTACTGGCTCATGCCGGGCACAACCGGTTCCGACGGCCTGTTCGCATTCGAGAATCAGGCCATATTGGAGGGGAAACCTTTCCTCCTGGTCGAAACGCAGGCGCCGGCGGGATATCTGTTGCCGGAACCGAAGGATGCCAAACGCTTGATTTGGGCGAAGGATGGCACGCATGCGCCGCCAAGCGGCGCAACGGCCATCGACATCCTCGATCTCGAATCCGGCGATGCGTATGGCGAGAGCCACACGGTCAGCGTCACAAACGAAGCGGGCTTGCGTCTCCCCGAAACGGGCGGCGCGGGGCCAAAGGGGTATTTGCTCGGCGGCGCGGCGGTGATGGGGCTGGCCGCGGCTCTGACGGCGCTGTTTGCGGCCGGGCGGAGAAGGCGGTTTTACGGGGACGGCGCGTGAGCGCAGACCTCTTCGAGATAGATGTTCCCCGCCTCCGAAAGGGGCCCCGCGCGCGACGACGACGACGCGGCGCTCCCCCCGGGAGGCGGGATAAAAGACAGATTGTGCGGGCCGGGCGACCGGCGACGGATGAAAAGAAAGGAAGTAAGACGATGGAACACAAGAAACTATTGGCCGCAGCGCTGACGCTCGCTATGGTGTTCGCGCTTGTATCTCCGGTGTTTGCGGCACCGATTCCGGCGGCCTCGGGGAGCATTAGGATCACACAGCCGAACAGTTCCGTAAGCATTGCCGGACAAGCGTTTGAGGTTTACAGGATCTTTGATTTGACGCTGGACGACAGGGGCGACATCAACAATCCCGCCGGTTACGCGTATTCGTACACGGTCGCGCCCGAATTTAAAGATTATGCCTATACGGTGGGTGCCACCACATACGGCGATCACCTCGCGCACCCCGCTTACTCGTCATTGCCGGCCTATATCGGAACTCTCTCGAATGATTCCGACGCGCTCAACGCTTTCGCGGAGGATGTTTATGCCTGGGCGAAAGGCACCGGAGCCGTCAGCCCCGGTACGACAATCACAATGGATGCGGCCGGCGGTGCGGATGCGGAAGAAAAGACGGTGAGCGGTCTGCCTCTCGGATACTATCTCGTGTTTGGTCAGGGAACGGCGACCGACGGTTCGGGCGCGGTGGTTTCCGCTTTTGCGCTGGACAGCACGAGCACCTTGGCTGATATTCACATCAAAGCGGACGTGCCGGCCTTGGATAAGAAGGTTTCCGACGCTGCGAATGGCACGTTCGGGGAACAAGCGGATCTGGACATCGGCGATACGGCGCATTTCAAGCTGACATCCACGGTCCCGAGCATGATCGGCTACGATTCTTATACGTATATCGTGCACGATACGTTGAGCGAGGGGCTTACGTTCAACGACGACATCGCGATTGCGGTGGGCAGCAACACCGCGTTTACGGATTTCACGCTTGACAAAAGCGGGATCGTCGCCGGCGGAGGCGGCAGCTTCACAATCACGTTCAATGATTTTATAGACCTGAACACGGGCGATGCAATTGTGATCACCTACAGCGCCACGCTGAACGAGAAAGCCAAGATCAAACCGACGGATGCTGCGGCTGACAACGTCAACAACGCGCATCTGGAATACAGCAACGATCCAACCGACGGCACATCGACGGGAGAAACGCCCGACAATCCGGCTTACGTCCACACGTTCGAGTTTGACGTATACAAATATACCGGCACACTCGGCTCGGGCGAAACGAAATTGGCGGACGCGAAGTTCAAGCTCTACACCGATGCGAGCGCAAGCAAAGACAACGAGGTACCTCTTGTTTTAATCAGTGGGTCAACGTACAGGCATGCCAAGCCGGACGAGCTTACGGGCATAACCGAAGCCGATCCGGCCGCAGCGCACAAGTACACAACGCGTCTCACTTCAGACAGCAACGGCAATATCAAAGTTGAGGGCCTCGACGCGGGCACATATTACCTCAAGGAGATCGAGCCCCCTGCCGGTTACAACCTGGTGGAAACGCCCATCAAAGTCGAACTCATTCCCGTTTACAATACCGACGGCACGGTGGATACCTACACAATCAAAAAGGACAACGCCGGCACGTCAAAGATCAACGTCGAGAACAACAGCGGCATCGAACTCCCCGAATCCGGCGGCATAGGGCGCACGATCTTTACGATCGTCGGCTTGCTCCTGATGCTCGGCGCGGGTCTGGTCCTCGTCGCGCGCAGAAAGACGGCGGCGGCCCGCGCCGAGCGCGAATAGCGGCGGCGGGAGCTTCGGGCCTCGAGCCGGAACGCGAAATCGGAGCGGTTTCAAATGCGAATCAAGAAGTTTTTGTGCAGACACGCGCCGTCCCTGCTGCTCATCGCCATGTTTGCCGTGGGGCTCTGCGTACTGCTCTACCCGACGGTGAGCGATTACGTCAACTCCCTGCACCAATCGCGCGTGATCGCGGATTACACGGAGAACGTCCTGCGCATCGACGACGCGCGCTACGCGGAATTGCTGACGGCGGCCCGCGCCTACAACGAGGTCCTGCCCGCGGGCGACAACCGCTTCGCGATGTCGGACGCGGAGCGCGCGGACTACGACGCGCTGCTGGACATCTCGGGGAACGGCGTGATGGGATATTTGGAAGTTCCTTCCATTAACGTGAAGCTGCCCATCTACCACGGCACGGGGGAGAGCATCCTCCAGGCCGGACTCGGGCATCTGGAGGGCACGTCGCTGCCGGTCGGCGGCATCGGCACGCACGCGGTCGTGACGGGCCACAGGGGGCTTCCCTCGTCGATGCTTCTGACGAATCTGGACAGGCTGGACATAGGCGACGTGTTCACGTTCACGGTGCTGGACGAGCTCTTGACCTACGAGGTTGACCGCATCCTGACCGTGGAGCCGCACGAGATGGACAAGCTGGAGCTCGTCCCCGGCATGGATTACGCGACGCTCATCACGTGCACGCCCTACGGCATCAACAGCCACAGGCTCCTCGTGCGCGGGCACCGCACGGACAACCTGCCCGTGGGCTTCCGCGTGACGGCGGACGCGATGCCGATCGACCCCGCCCTGGCCTCCGCGCTCTTCGCGGTCCCCATCCTCCTGGGGCTTTTGGCCGGCGTGCTGATCCGTCACAGACGGCGCGGCGCCTTGGCAGAACGGGAAACGGCGCGGACGTGGTAAAGTAAAATCAATTCGGGTTGTACATTTCGAGGGCGGCGGGCCGGCGAACGATCCTTCTTTTGCACTTGTTTGGTTTAGCGGACTTTCGGAACAGGATATCGCGATGAAGAAACGGACGGTACGAACACAACTTCACAGTGCGCGGCGCATCGCAAGCGCGATGCTTGCGCTCCTGCTCTGCCTCGCGTATGCGCCGGCCGCAGCGGCGGCCGGGCCGCCGGACTTGACGCGCGCGGGCAGCCTCAAGCTCGCGATGAAGTACGGCGACGCGGCGATGCCGATCCCCGGCGCGGGGATCGACGTGTACAGGGTCGCGGACGCGGCGCTCACGGACGACGGCAAGCGGGTTGCGTATACGCCCGTCGCGGAATTCGCGGGCGCGGGGCGCGGCGAGACGGGCTACTTGGCCGACTGGGAAAAACAGAACTCCGAAGCCGCGACGCTTTTGCTCAACTTCGCCGCGCAGAACAATCTCGCGGCGGCGCGGACGCAGACGACCGACGCCGGCGGCGAGGCGTCCTTCGAAGATCTCGCCTCGGGCCTGTATCTCGTCGCGCAGCACGGCGGCAGCCACCATTATGCCGGCAACTACTATACCCTGCACCCCTTCCTGCTGTCCGTGCCGATGGGGAACGCGGACAAGACGGAGTGGACCTACGATATCGATTCGCTCCCCAAACTGGGGTCAGGCTCGTCGGGCGGCGGCGGAGGCGGCGGAGGCGGCGGAGGCGGCAATCCGGATCCTCCCAAGCCTACGGCTCCCGATCCCAAACCCGGCCCCGATCCCGGACCCGATCCAGACCCGGGTCGGGGGAATGATCCCCCGTCCGGGGGCAAGGATCCCGGCCCGCCGCCCCCGACGATCTTCGACGAGAACGGCGTGCCGCTGGGCGAGTGGAGATACGATCCCGAGCTCGGGGAATGGGTGTTCGACGAATTCCCGCCGCTCGCCGATTTGCCGCAGACGGGGCAGCTGCGCTGGCCCGTTCCGGCGATGGCCTTCCCGGGCATGGTGCTGTTCGCGCTCGGCTGGGCGATGCGGATGGGCGAGAACCGGGCCCCGCGCAGGGCGCCGGCGGAGGGAAGCGCACGGAGATGAGACATACGAAAACAGACCGCCGAGGCGGACGGCGCAGCAGCAACCGCGCCCGCCTCGGCGCGGCGCTCATGGCCGCGGGCGGACTGCTGGTCCTGTCCGCGCTTTCTCTTTTCCTGTACAACGACATGGAGGACCGGCGGGCGGACGCGTCCGCGACGCGCATAGCCGGCGCGCTCGAGGAACGGATCGAGGCGGGGGAGGCTTCGCCGGCCGAGGCAAGCGAAACGGACGCGGCGGACGGATCCGGCGGGGGCGAAACGATCAGCATCGACGGCGAAACCTACATCGGCCTGCTGCGCATCCCCGCGCTCTCGCTCGCGCTTCCCGTGATGCGGGAGTGGAGCTACGACAAGCTGAAGATCGCGCCCTGCCGCTACAGCGGAAGCATCGCGGACGACACGATGGTGATCGCCGCGCACAATTACAGGCGGCATTTCGGGAGCATCCGCCTCCTGCCCTACGGCAGCGAGGTGCGCTTCACCGACGCGGCCGGAAGCACAAGCGTCTACGCCGTCGCGGAACTGGAAACGCTCGAAGCGCACGACATCGAAGGCATGTCGGCGAGCGGCTACGACCTCACGCTGTTCACCTGCACCTACAACGGCGCCGCGCGTCTGGCGGTTCGCTGCGACCGCGCGGCGGGGGAGGATTGATGGCGAGCGGCAAAAAAGAAGGAAACAACGGGAAAAATGCACGGCAGGTTTCTTACAAAAACCCCTAAAGTTTTCGGCATGCGAGCCGATAACAATATTGATGTCATTGCAATCAGAGGGGAAGGTACGGAATGGATCTTTACGGAATAGCGGCCATGAGCATGTCGCTCAGCCAAATGAAAGTCGCGCAATCGGTCGATTACGCAATGATGCGAAAGGTCATGGACCTGCAGGAGCAATCCGTCGAGCAGATGCTCAGCATAGCGGAAAACGCCGGGGCAAGCGTCGCCGCGCCGCCTTCGGAGCATATTTTGGACGTGCTCGTATAGCTTGCCGGCGGGCAACAAACCGCATAAGCGGACAACCTGTGGCGACAAGCGAGGGGGCTGCGATTTTTGAAATCACAGCCCCCCTCGCTGTTTTCTGCGGCCGTCGCTTTCCGGCGCGGCGGTTCTCCCCGCGCCTTCTTCGCTCAGCGCATCGCGTCGAGCAACTGCTTTTCGTTCAGCGCGTCGGCGTATTCCGAATCCATCTCGCGGATGGCGGCCGGAAATTCGTACTTGGCGAGCCGTTCGACGAAGGGATCGGGATCGAAGGATTCCGGCCCGTGCACCCCCTTCAGGTTCCAGATGCCCTTGTCGATCAGTTCGAGCATGATCACAGGACCGACGGCGGTCTGCGCGACGACGGAGTTCGTCGTGTATTTCTTGATGCATTCTTGGTTGTCGGCCAATTGATAAATGTATACGGAGCGCCGCTTGCCGTCCTTCGTGCCCGTGACCCACGTGCCGGCGCAACCCTTGCCGACCATGCGGTCCGAGGAATCGACGGGGCTCGGGACGACCTTCACGAGAAAATCCCGCGGCGTGATCTCCGCGTCGCCCACCTTGATTTTCTTGTTTTTGTCTGCCATTCCCGCAGATTCGAGGTCCAGAAGCAGACGCCGCATATCCCGCGACACGCCGTATTTGAACGTGACCCTGTTGCAGTCTATGACGCGCGGCACGAGAAGCACCTCCTCATGTTCGACGTTCACGACCTCCACATCGCCGATGCCGCCCGGGAAGAAGAAGATCTCCGGCTCGGAGAAGCGCTCCGTCGTGAACCAGCCCCTGCCCTTCTCGTAGATGACGGGCGGGTTCAGGCATTCCTCGATCGTCGTCCAGACCGAGAATCCGAAATCCCCGCCGCCGGAATAGTTGTCGCCGTCGCGCACGTTGACCTCATCGACGGAATCGAAGAGGTGCACGGCGGCGAATTTCGCAAAGACATCCGCCATGCCGGGTTCCACGCCCGAACCGGCTATGGCCAGCAGACCGGCCTTCTCCCAAGCCGCATGCCGCTCGAACTGGTAATCGCCGAGCTTGATGTGCGCGCATTCGAAGGGTTTCTCGGGATGCGGCTTTGAGAGCGTCATGGCGCAGTCCAGATAGCCGACGCCGGCTTCAAAGCAAGCGTCGAAGATCGTTTCGTTGAAGGCCGGCTCGACCGCGTTCAGGACGAAGCCCGCGCCGTGTTTGCGGATCACGGCCTTGATGCTCTCCGGGTCGCGGGCGTCAACCGTGTCCGCGGCGAAACGCGGATCTGCGAGCAGCTTTTCGACCGCTTTGGCCCGCACCGCGTTGTAATCCGCGACGACAACCTTTTCCGCCCATTCCCCCTCCCTGCCGGCGCGTTTGATGATCATCGCGACCGACGTTCCGACGCCGCCCGCTCCGATGATGAGCAATTTCATAGTGGTTCCCCCTCTCTCTTCTCCCCGTGCTTCGCGCATCCCCGCGAATCCGGTTTCCATACCGATGGATTGCCTCGATGCCAAAACTTTTCCCTCGAAAGTTTCGGATCAACGGTCTGAGCAATATCCGTGTATCCATTCTACGCCATGCCGCAGGAATAGTCAAGCGAACGCAAAATTCAAAATTGTAATATTTATGTATTATCGAAACGCCCCAAAACGTGGTATACTGAATGCAAAGCATCCCATCGACCTCCGCTTCCGAAAGCGGGGGTCCGTGCTTCACGGACTGCCTGCGCCAAGCAATGCCCGCTGTTTTACGGAAGCGGGGAACCGGCGCGCATTCAAACCAACAATCAAACAAGCCAACTCAATAGTGCGGTTTTTGCAATGCGGATTCATACCGACTTTGTTGTGTTTGTGATGATTCTCCAAAGGTCCGCTTGATCAAGGGAGGGGGATTTTTTTTGACAAACGATCAGGACAACAGGCGAAACGGAGGCGATGCGGCGACGCGCCTCGGCGTCGAGCCCGTGGGCAAGCTGTTGCTGCGGTTCTCGCTGCCGGCCATGACGGGCATGATCGTCAACGCGCTCTAC
>JAISNR010000162.1 GCA_031276135.1 Eubacteriales Family XIII. Incertae Sedis bacterium
GAAAAAGGAATATACTATTGTTATCGTAACGCACAACATGCAGCAAGCGGCGCGCATTTCCGACACGACGGCCTTCTTCCTGCTCGGCGAGCTCGTCGAATGCGGCGCTACGGAAAAGATCTTCTCCATGCCGCGCGACCGGCGGACGGAGGACTATATTACGGGGAGGTTCGGCTGATGCGGGACAGTTACAGAAAACAACTCGAAGCCCTGCACGTTTCGCTCATACGCATGGGTGCCTTCTGCGAGGAAGCCATCGCGAAGGCCGTGAAAGCGCTTTTGGACGAGGACCCGTCCCTCGCGCAGGAAGTGGCGCAGGCGGAAAAGGAAATCGATCTGATGGAGCGCGAGATAGAGGCCTTCTGCCTGCGGCTCCTGCTCCGCGAGCAGCCGGTGGCCGGGGATCTGCGGCAGATCACGGCGGCGCAGCGGATGATCACCGACATGGAGCGCATCGGCGACCAGGCGGCGGACATCGCGGAGCTTTCGGTCTTTATGGTCGGCAGCCCCGTGAAGAGCGACATCCGCATCGGCGACATGGCGCGCGCCACCGTCAAGATGCTGTCGGACAGCGTGGATTCCTTTGTCGGCGACGATCTGGAGAAAGCGCGCGGCGTGATCGCCTACGACGACGTGGTGGACGACCTGTTCGATGAGATCAAGAACGAATTGATCGCGCTGATCGCGAAGGACGGAAGCGCCGGCGGCGCCTGCCTCGACCTGCTGATGATCGCGAAATACCTCGAACGCATCGGGGACCACGCGACGAACATCGCCGAATGGGTGGACTACTCCATCACGGGGAACAGGGGGAACGAAGTGTGAAACTTCGTTCCACACTTCCCGCTAGGGGGCTCCTCGCCCCCTTCGGCGGCCGAAAGTCGCGGCCCGGGCACCCCGGGACGGCAGGGGGACATTCCCCCTGCACCCCCTGCCGCCATTGATTTTCACGGCGGGGCAGATATTGTTTGATGTGATATTTGTGGCAACCGAACGGCTGCAATGGAGGCAATCTTGATTTACTTGGTGGAGGATGAGGCGAACATCCGCGAGCTCGTGGTCTACACCCTGCAAAACACGGGCTTCGAGGCGCGGGGCTTTGCGAGCGGCGACGCTTTCCGAAAGGCCCTGTCGGAGCGGATGCCCGATCTCGTCCTGCTCGACATCATGCTGCCCGGCGAGGACGGCCTTGGCATATTGAAACAGCTGCGCGCCTCCGACCGAACGGCGAAACTCCCCGTCATGATGCTGACGGCCAAGGGAACGGAATACGACAAGGTGCTGGGGCTCGATTCGGGCGCGGACGATTATCTGCCCAAGCCCTTCGGGATGATGGAGCTCGTGGCGCGGATCAAAAGCCTGTTGCGCCGGGCCGGGCCGTCCGCCGGAGCGCCCGAGGAATACAGCACGGACGGGCTCTTCGTGAGCGTCCCGCGCCACATCGTCACGGTGGACGGCGCGGAGGTTTCGCTGACGCGCAAGGAATTTGACCTGCTGGCCTTTCTGCTGAAAAACGCCGGCCTCGTCATGACGCGCGACCGCATCCTTTCGGCGGTATGGGAGTACGATTTTGAGGGAGAAACGAGAACCGTGGACACGCACATCCTCACGCTCAGGGGAAAGCTCGGTCCCTGCGGCGGTCTGATCCGGACGGTGCGCGGCCTCGGTTACAAGATAGGGGAATTCAAATGAAGCGTTCCATCCTCATCCTGGCTTGCTCAATAACAGGATTTTCCATTATCATAACGGCCATCCTGATACATCTCGCGGCCTACTGGAATTTTTCCGAGCGCATCAAGCGCGAAGCCGTCGTGGAACTCGGCTATCTGCGCGAAGCCGTCGAGCTGTCGGGTCCGGAATATCTGGACAGCCTGCGGCACGGCGCGACCGATCCGCGCGTCAGCCTGATCGCGGAGGACGGATCCGTCCTGTACGACAGCACGGGCAAGGCCGCCGAGATGGAAAACCACGCGGACAGGCCGGAGATCAAGGCCGCGTTCGCGGACGGAACGGGCGAAGGTACGCGCTTCTCCGAAACGATGCGGAAGCAGACTTATTATTACGCCGTGCTTTTGCGCGACGGGTCGGTCCTGCGCATCGCCTGCACGACGGACAGCGTGTTCGCCTCCCTCGGCTGGATGATCCTGCTCACGCTGGGCATCGTGGCGGCGGTGTTCTGCGCGGTCGCGTGGATGAGCTCCCGCGCGGCCCAAAGGATCGTGGAGCCGCTGGGACGGCTGAACCTCGATCTGCCGGAGGAAAACGCCGCGTACATGGAACTGAGTCCGTTGCTTTCGGGCATCAGGCGGCAGAACGACCGCATCGCGGAGCAGCTTGCGGAGATGCGCAAGAAGCAGCTCGAATTCTCCGCCATCTCGGAGAGCATGCGCGAGGGATTGATCGTGCTGGACGGCGAGGCGCGGGTCGTTTCCTGCAACCGGAGCGCCCTGAACCTGTTGCATGCGCATTTCACGGGGTCCGAGAACGTGCTGACGCTGCGGCGGGACGAGCCCTTCCGCCACGCGGTGGACCGCGCGCTCGACGGTGTGCCGTCGGAAACGATGCTCTTCGCGGAGGGGCGGCATTTGCAGATGATCGCGAACCCCATCTCGGACGGAGGGGACACGCAGGGCGCGGTGATCATGCTGCTCGACGTGACGGAGCGCGAGGACCGCGAAAAACTGCGGCGCGAGTTTTCGGCAAATGTTTCCCACGAACTCAAAACGCCGCTGACGGCCATTTCCGGCTACGCGGAAATCCTCTCGAACGGCGTGGCCTCGGGTGAGGACGCGCCGCGCTTCGCGCGGATCATCTACGCGGAGGCGCAGCGGTTGATCGCGCTGGTCAATGACATCCTGATGCTGTCCAATCTGGACGAGGGCGGGCGGGAGCGCGCGAAGGAGCGAATCGACCTGCGCGGCATGGCGGAGGAAGCCGCGCAGCGCGCCGGCGAGGACGCCGGGAAGCGCGGCATCTCCGTCGCCTTTGACGGCGAGAGCGCGGAGATTCTCGGCATCCGCCGCGTACTCGACGAGATGCTGTCCAATCTGCTGGACAACGCCATCAAATACAACGTGGACGACGGGCGGGTGGAGCTGTCCGTGAAGAAAACGCACGAAGGCGTCGCGCTCACCGTCGCCGACACGGGCATCGGCATTCCGCGCGAGGAACAGGAGCGCGTGTTCGAGCGTTTCTATCGGGCGGAGAAGAGCCGCAACAAGTCGGCCGGCGGCACGGGCCTCGGCCTCTCCATCGTGAAGCACGGCGCGCAGCTCCACGGGGCGAAGATCGACCTGCAGAGCGAAGAGAAGGGCGGAACGCGCATCACGCTGACCTTTCCCGAGGCGCACTGAAAGCGCCGGCGCGCCGGGACAGAAGCCAACTGCGGAAGCAAAACGACGCCAACATCGGAAGCAAAACAACGCCAACATCGGAAGCAAAACCTTGACAAACGCGGAAGTCCGGAGTAAAATAGATTCGTAAATCCGCATATTGCAACCGAGAAAGGCGATGATCATGAAGCGCGAATATCTGAGCAGGATCGCCGACAAAACGCTCGACGCGGCGTTGGAGGCTTCCGGCGCGGTGTTGGTGGAGGGACCGAAGTGGTGCGGAAAGACGCGAACCGCCCAAGAGAAGGCGGCCAGCACGCTGTTCATGCAGGATCCGGACTATACCGCGTCTTATCTGAAGGCCGCCGACACAAAACCCTCCCTTTTGCTGCGCGGAGAAACGCCGCGCTTGATCGACGAGTGGCAGATGGCGCCCGTATTGTGGGACGCGGTTCGCCATGCCGTGGACCGGCGAGGCGAGCCGGGGCAGTTCATTCTGACGGGTTCCGCCGTGCCGACGGACAACGCCGTGCGGCATACGGGTACGGGGCGCATATCCCGCGTCCTCATGCGGCCCATGGCCCTGTTCGAATCGCTGGAATCGAGCGGCGAAGTGTCTTTGAAGGCGCTCTTCGACGGAAGCGCGAGCGGTGAAGGCATCTCTCCCCTCACGATAGAACGGCTCGCCTTCATCTTGGCCAGAGGCGGTTGGCCCGCCTCGATCGGCGAAAAGGAATCCGTCGCCCTGCGACGCGTATACGATTACGCGGACGCCGTGATCAACATCGACATATCCCGCGCAGACGGCGTGGAAAAGAGCCCCGCGCGCGTCCGCGCCCTGATGCGCTCCTTGGCGCGGAACGTGTCAACTGCGGCGACGCTGACGACGGTGCGCGGCGACGCGGCCGTCGGCGAGGGCGAGCTCTCCGAAAAGACGATCTCTTCCTATTTGAACGCGCTCCGGAGGATATTCGTGGTGGAGGATCTGCCCGCGTGGAATCCCGCGATGCGCTCCAAAACCGTGCTCCGAACCTCGCCCAAACGCCACTTTGTCGATCCGTCCATCGCGGTCGCCGTCCTGCGCGCCGCGCCGGACGCGTTGCTCCGGGATTTCAACACCTTCGGCCTGCTGTTCGAATCGCTCTGCATCCGCGATCTGCGGGTCTACGCGCAGACTGCGGACGGCGAGGTGTTTTATTACCGCGACAAGAGCGGTTTGGAGGCGGACGCGATCATCCATCTGAAAGACGGCCGCTGGGGTGCCGTCGAGGTGAAAACGGGTACGAAGGAGATTGAAACCGCCGCCGAGCATCTGAAAATCCTGAGAAGCCGGATCGACGCGAACAAGATGCGGGAGCCGTCCTTTCTGCTCGTGCTGACCGCCTCGGGGCTCGCGTACCGCCGCGCGGACGGCGTGTACATCGTGCCGATCGGCTGTTTGAAGGACTGACTGAACGACGCGCCGGTCCCTCGCCCGCATCCGGCCGCAACGCAATAAAGGCGCGCTCACCGCTTCGCGCCGAGGCCGAAGAAGTCCCTCACGCGCGCCATGGTGCGGACCGCGATCTCGTTGGCCCTTTCGGCGCCGTCCGCGAGCGCCTCGCGCAGCGCTTCGGAGCGGCGAATCTCATCGTAGCGCGCCCGTATGGGCGTGAGGGCGTCCACGGTCAGTTCCGCCAACTCCTTCTTGAACGCGCCGTAGCCGACGCCCTCGTACTTCTTTTCGATGTCGGGAATCGGCAGACCGGAGAATGCGCTGCAGATGTTCAGCAGGTTGCTGACGCCGGGCTTGTTCTCGGGATCGAAGCGGATGATCCCGTCGGAATCCGTCGTGGATTTCATGATCGACTTGCGTATCTTGGCCGCATCGTCGAGCAGCGATATGCGCGACAGCGGATTTTCCGCGCTCTTGCTCATCTTCGCGGTCGGGTTGTCGAGCGACATGATGCGCGCGCCCTCCTTCAGGAAGCGCCCGTCCGGCACGACGAACACCTTGCCATGCCGGTTGTTGACGCGAATCGCGATGTCGCGGCAGATCTCGATGTGCTGTCTCTGGTCGCTGCCGACGGGAACGATGTCCGCGTCGTACAGGAGTATGTCCGCGGCCATCAGCACGGGATAGGTGAAAAGCCCCGCCGGCGCCGATTCGTTGCCCCTGCTCTTTTCCTTGAACTGCGTCATGCGGGAAAGCTCGCCCGTGTAGGTGTTGCACATCAGGATCCACGCCAGCTCCGCGTGTCCCGGCACATCCGACTGAACGAAGATGATGCTCTTCTTCGGATCGACGCCGACCGCCATGTAGAGGGCGGCCACGTCCAGGATGTTTTCGCGCAACCGGGTTGCGTCCTTCGGCACGGTGATGGCGTGCAGATCCACGATGCAGTAGATGCACGCGTGTTCCGCCTGCAGCTCGACGAACTGCCGCAATGCGCCCAGATAGTTCCCGATGTGTATGTTTCCGGTAGGCTGTACGCCCGAAAAAACCCGCATTCTGTTCCCTCTGCTTCCTCTTTTTAACGTTTGCAAACGATATATGTATTATTCTAATCGCCCTTTCCGCTTGAAGCAAGCGGTTTTTTTGCAGTTGCGCAGATTCCAAAAAATAAGCTTGCTTTGCGCGCCCAATCAATATATTATTATCTCTGTAAAAACAATTCTTCTATTGCTTTTCATTTAAGATTCCGCTCCGATTTATTCCTCCCGTCGGTTTGGGACTTGTGGAGCGGGCAATTGAAAGCAGTATTCACTGATTCGCTCTTTGTCATTATATAATTGCGAATCAGTATCAAGCAAATTTCAATGGAATCGAAAGGCGTGAATCGGCACCATGTATGATGTGATTGTTTTGGGCGGCGGGCCGGCGGGCCTGAGCGCGGCCCTCTACGCCGGCAGGGCGCGCCTGTCGGCGCTCCTGCTGGAAAGGGGCGCGGTCGGCGGACAGATCGCGCAGAGCTCCGAGATAGAGAACTATCCGGGTTCGTTGCCGCATGAATCCGGGGAAAGCTTGGTCGCGCGCATGTCTGCGCAGGCGGAGCGCTTCGGCGCCGAGCGGATCAGCGACACGGTCACGGCGGTTTCGGCGGAGGGCGAAACCAAGGTCCTCACGGGGATGAAGGGCAGCTATTCGTGCCGCGCGCTGATCGTGGCGACGGGCGCCGTGCCCGTGCAAATCGGATGCCCCGGCGAGCGGGAGCTGATCGGAAGGGGCGTTTCCTACTGCGCCACCTGCGACGCCGCGTTCTTCGAGGGGCTGGAGGTCTATGTGGTCGGCGGCGGCGATTCGGCGGTGGAGGAGGCCCTCTATCTGACCAAATTCGCGCGGAAGGTGACGCTCGTACACAGGCGGGACGCCCTTCGGGCCGCGAAGTGCATACAGGAGCGGGCCTTTGCCGAACCCAAGCTGTCCTTTCTCTGGGACAGCGTGGTCGAGGAACTGCGGGGGGACGGGCTTCTGGAGAGCATGACGCTGCGGAATGTCAAGACCGGCGCGGCGGCGACCGTCGCGGCCGACGAAGCGGACGGCACGTTCGGCCTGTTCGTGTTCATCGGCCTGCATCCCGCCTCCGAGCTGTTCGCCGGCAAGCTGGACATGGAGAACGGCTATATCCTGACCGACGAAGGCATGGCCACGAACCTCCCCGGCGTGTTCGCGGCGGGCGACGTGCGCAAGAAAACCCTGCGACAGGTCGTGACCGCCGCCGCGGACGGCGCGGTGGCCGCCGTGCGCGCCGAGAAATATCTGGAGGAGCGCAAGGCGGTCAGCCATAGAGGTTGAAAGGAAAATGCGGATACTGTCGAAAACCCGGAGCATCTGCCCCGCCTGCAAACGGCCGGTGGAAGCCTTCTACGTCGAAACGGAGGACGGCGTTCATTTCCGCAAGACCTGCCCCGAGCACGGAACGGTTTCGTCGATCGCGGCGGACGATCCGGAGGAATTTTCGGCGTGGATGCGCGCGCCCATCGTCAACATCGCGCCTCGGCAAGCGCTCACGGCCGGCGCGGAGGGGGAATGCCCCCTGCACTGCGGCGTTTGCGATCATCACCTGCAAACGGCCTGCTGCGTGCTTTTGGACGTCACGGACCGCTGCAACCGCAGCTGTCCCTGGTGCTTCGCGCGGGCGGAGGCGGACGCCTCCGCCCGCGATCCGAGCCTCGCGCAAATAGAGCGCATGTACGACAGGCTGATCGATCTCGGCGAGGAGCGCGCGTTCAATATCCAGCTTTCGGGCGGCGAACCGACGGTGCGCGACGATCTGACGGAGATCATCGCGATGGGCAAGCGCAAGGGTTTCGAGTACATACAACTGAACACGAACGGCCGCAGGCTCGCGCTCGAGGACGGCTACGCGGAGCGCGTGAAAGAGGCCGGCGCGTCCGTCGCCTTTTTGCAGTTCGACGGCCTGCGGGACGACATCTACGAAACGCTGCGCGGCGCGCCCATGCTGGACGAGAAGCGCAGGGCGGTGGAACGCTGCCGGCGGGCGGGCCTGCCCGTCACCCTCGTTCCGACCCTGCTGAAGGGCGTCAACCTCGACAGCATCGGCGATCTGATACGCTATATGCTCGACAATGTGGATGTCGTCAAGGGCATACACTTCCAGCCGGCCTCCTTTTTCGGCCGGCATCCGCAGGCGGGCGCGGGGGAAACCGCGTCCGCGGGGGAGCTTCGCGGCGGCGCGGCGATGCGCGACTATGCGAATCGCGTGACCATGTTCGATGTGATGCGCGAGATCGTGGCGCAGAGCGGCGGGCTTTTCTCCCGCGAGGATATGATCCCGATCACGGCGGGGCATCCGCTGTGCTGCTTCAGCGGCAGCTTCCTGCGCGAAACGGACGGGCGCGTGAAGAGCCTGATGAACGCGGAGCAGCGGGAGCAGGGGGCGAGCTGTTGCTGCGCGGAACCCGATCCGCTTGAAATCATCCGCAGGGATCGCGATTTCGTGCTGAACAAATGGGAGATGGACGGGGCGGGCGATGACGGGGCCGGCATGACGGCCGGCGCGGACGGCGGATGCTGTGCGGGCGGCGCGGACGAAACCGGCGGCGCGCTTGACTTCGACGCCTTCATCTCCTATGTGCGGCGGAATCGCTTCACGCTGACGGGCATGGCCTTTCAGGACATCAACACGCTGGACGCAGAGCGGCTGAAGCGTTGCCGCGTACAGGTTTTTTCCCGCGACGGGCGCCTGATCCCCTTCTGCGCGTACAACAGCCTTTACCGGGCGTGAAACCGGTTGCGGACGACGGGCGGGCGCGGCGGCGGGCGAAACAAAACCCGACCCATGCGGTATTAATCAAGGAATTCCGGCCGCGCGGCGGGCCGCGACGATTGCGAAACAAGAGGAGGCTTTGCGAATGGGGGTCATTTCTCCGGGCAATTTCGATCTGATCGGGGAGGCCATGGATCTGTGCGCCTTTCCAAAAGGGGCGCGCATCCTCGAGGTCGGCTGCGGCGAGGGCGCCGCACTTGCGTGGCTCGAAGGGACCTACGGCGTGAAGTGCACGGGCATCGACAGCTCCGACGCGCTTCTGCGCCGGGGGAGGGAGCTTCGGCCCGGCCTCGACCTGCGGCGCGGCGAGATGGAGATGCTGGATTTTCCTTCGTTTGCATTCGACGGGGTGATCATGGAATGCGCGCTTTCGCTGTCGCCCATGCAGCTCGAAGCGCTTCACGAGGCTTGGTGCGTGCTGAAGAAGGGCGGCAGGCTGATCGTCGCGGATCTCTGCCGGCTCGATCCCGACCCCGCAGAGGTCGCGCGGGTGCGCGCGGAAGCGCGGAAGCTGCGGCGCGCGCCGCACGCGGAGGGCGACTGCGAAAGGGATCGAAACGCGCCCTCGGAGTATTGCCTCGAAGGCGCCTTTGTCGTCGAGAGTCTGCGCGAGGCGTTCGGCGAGGCGGGTTTTGAAATCCTGTTCTTCGGCGACAAGACGGAGGTTCTGCGCGGTTTCGCGGCCGAGCAGATCTTCGCCCACGGTTCGTGGGAGGCTTTTTGGCGGGCCGCGCTTCCGCCCGGCGAGGAGATCGGCCGGTTTTGCCGCGCACCCGCGCGGACAAAAGATCTTGGATATTTTCTCGCGGTGCTGCGGAAACCTGAATAGGTGCAAACGATGGAGTTGGATGAAAAAATCTTCGATCTGAAGCTCAAAGGCTATTGTTGCAGCCAGATCATCATGGGGCTGGGCCTCGCGCGGCTCGAAAGGGAGAACGCGGATCTGATCGCGGCCATGGGCGCGTTTTGCAACGGTTTGGAGGAGGGAAAGCTCTGCGGTACGCTGGCCGCCGCCGTGAGTCTGCTGTTCGTGGCGGACGCGCGCGCGGCCGGGTCGGAACTGCGCATGTCCCTCATGGATTGGTTCTACGACCGATTTGGCGGCTATGACTGCGAAGAGATTTTGCAGGGCAACGAGATGAACAAGATCGCCGTCTGCCCCGGCATGATCGCGGAAACCTATGCGATGGTATGCGATTTGCTTGAATGGGCGCCATGAGCATGCCCGGCACGGTTTTGGACGCGTGGACCGCGCGAAAGATCGGTCTGCCTGCGGGCGCGCTGCCGCGCAGGGAGGACATCGAGCGGTATCAGCTCGCGATGCTGTGCCGCACCTTGCAGGCGGCAAAGGAACACAGCCCCTTCTACGCGAGGCGGCTGGCCGGGATCGACGTCCTGCGGGACATCGCGCGCCTCGAGGACGTGCGCAGGATCCCTTTCACGACGGAATCGGACCTGCGCGACAGCGGGCTTTCGATGCTCTGCGTGCCGCAGAGGGACGTCAGCCGCATCGTCACCCTGCAAACGAGCGGCAGCGCCGGGAAGCCCAAGCGGATCTACTTCACGGAAGCGGATCAGGAATTGACCGTCGATTTCTTCCACTGCGGCATGCGCGTCATGGTGGACGAATCGGACTTGGTGCTCATCCTGTTGCCCTGCGAAAGGCCCGGCTCCGTCGGCGACCTGCTCAGGCGAGGACTCGCGCGCGGCGGCACGGAATCCATCCCCTACGGGCCCCTGCCGCGTGACGACGCCTCCTTGGACGCGGCGGTTCTCGACCTCATCCGCGCGCGGCGGGTGAGCGCTCTTGTCGGCGGTCCCGCAGAGATCGCGCGGCTTGCGCGCGGCGGGGCGGCGAACGGAGTGAACGGGGCGAGCGTCCGAAGCGTGCTGCTCTCGACGGAATACGTTTCGGACGAAAACAGGCGAACGATCGAGGAATGCTGGGACTGCAAGGTCTTTGAGCATTACGGAACCACGGAGAGCGGGCTTGGCGGCGCGATGGCCTGCCACGTGCGCGAGGGCTATCACCCGAGGGAAGCGGACCTCCTGTTCGAGATCATCGATCCCGAAAGCGGGCGCCCGCTGCCGGACGGCGCGTGGGGCGAGGTCGTGTTCACCACCCTCACGCGGCGCGCCATGCCCTTTATACGGTATCGCATCGGGGATGTCGGACGGTGGCTGCCCGCGCCCTGCGGCTGCGGCAGCGCGCTAAAGCGCCTCGACAGGATCGGCGACCGCGCCGCGGTGAAGAAGCGCCCCGGCGCATGACGGTATGACGACTCGGAACGGAAAATATGAAATGAAACGAATTCCCGCAAAAAACATACAGGCGATCGCTCTGGCCGCCGTGCTCGCGGCCGCTTTGCCGCTGTCCTCCTGCAAACCGCCGGCGGAAGCCGCATCCGAGGACATCGGGGAGAGCATCGTCGTGTCGGCCTTCTCTCAGGAATATCAGGATTTTGAGGCAGCCCTTGACATTGCGTTCTCAAAGGACCTCATGGAACGGCTTTCTCGCTTGGGCAACGATTCCGCCACGGGTTTTCGCACGGCGGGTTCCCCCGCCGAGGCGGAGGCCGCCGCCCTCGTGGAGGCCGAGATGCGGCGGGCCGGCCTGCGGAACGTGACGCGCGAACAGGCGCCTGCGGACGGCTGGGTATTCAAGGGGGCGAGCCTCATCTTCGAGAACAAAAAGGGCGACCCGGAGCGGGTTGTGCTCGGCGGCTATCCCGTCAACCTGGTGGCCTCGGGACAGAAACTGACGCTTGTGGACGCGGGTCGGGGCAGGGCTTCGGACTATGCGGACCTCGATGTGCGGGGCAAGCTCGTCCTCCTGCGCGCGGACGACGGGGACGCGGCCGGGAACGCGGGTTTTCAAGCCGTGCAGGCCAAGTTGGCGGGCGCCAAGGCCGTGCTCATCTGCGCGGAGCCCGAAGCGGAAACGGACGACAAGCTCCTGACGCTCGATTTCGGCGCGCCGTCCGACGCGCCCGCCTTCGCGATCGCAGGGGCGGATTACGACCTGCTCAAGGCGGCGCTCAAGCGCAGCGAGAACGACGAGCTGCCCGTGACGCTCCATGCCGATTCGGTCGTCGCGGGCGGGGCGCCGACGGTGAACGTATGGGGAGAAATTCCGGGGAAAAGCGGCGAGGTCATCTGCATGCTCTCCCGTTACGACGGCTTCTACCGGTCCGTATTCGAAGGCGCGGCGGGGGTGTCCGCCATGCTCGGCATCGCGAAGGGGCTGTGCGACAGCGGCTTTCTGCCGAACAAGACCATACGCTTCGTCGCCTGCGGCGCGGGGGAATGGGGCGCGGTGAACACGCCGTTCGAATGGGGGGCCGGCGCGTGGCGCCAGATTTCGCTGTTGCATCCCGAATGGCCGGAGCAGGCGTTCGCCGTGCTGAACCCCGGCACCCTGTATCCGGTCAAGAACAAAACCGGCTTTGGCATGACGGCGACGGACGAGATTTACGCTTTCGCGGCGCGCAGCGCGGGGCAACTCGCCGAAACCGGCATGTACGGATTCACGCTGTATTCGTCCGAGAACCCGTCCGGCATCCTGACGGAGGAGATCATCTGGAACCTGTTCGGCATCCCCGCCGCCGCGGCGCGGCCCGGGGAAGGGGACAGATTTCGCGACGCCCATCGCCGCAGCAACCTGGATACGATCGAGGCTTTGGGCTTTGACGACGACGCGTACCGCTTCGGGCAGCTCCTGTTCGGCAAGCTGATCCTCGATTTGGACGAAACGCCGGTGCGTCCGCTCAACTTCGAAACGGGCCTCCGCGCGATTCTCGCGTCGCTCGAAGGGCGGACCGTGACGAACGCGCGCCTGACGGAGCTTCTGACCGAGGCTGCGGATTCCGCCGCGACGCTCGCCGCGGACATAGAAAGCGCGAATGCGAAATACCTCGCTTCCGACAAGGACGCGCGCGCTTCCGCAGAGGTTGCGGCGGCCGGCTTGAACCGCGAGCTCTACGCCCTGAACAGGCTTTTGCGCGATGCGTTCGCGCGCTTCAGCCGCAGCGGGGCGTCCGTCCTGCCGCATGCGGACGCGTTCGCGAACGCGGAAGCCCTCGAAAGCGCCCTGTCCGCTCTGCACAGCCGCGACGACGCGGGCGCTGTCGCGGCGCTCGAGAATACGGTATTCGGTTGCTATGCGGACTACGACATTCGGGTGCGCGACTATTTCGCGGCGCTCGATCACGCGGGAACCTGGGCCGCCGGCCGCGAGGCGGGGCCCGTCTGCCGCACGGACATTCCGGCCGAAAACCTCGCGCGGAAGATCGCGGAGAAGAATCCCGACGTGCGCGCGGAAACGGAAGCGCTCGACGCGCTGTTGGCGCAGGAGAAGCTCCGCCTGCGCGAGATATTGGACGGGGAATTGTCGCGGCTCGAAGAGATTCTGCCGCGCTTTGAACGACTGATCGCCGACATCGCGCCTTTGACTTAGAATGGACAGCCGGCCGGCGGCAAGGATCGCAAGAGTCGGTCATCGGCAAGTTTTTTCGTCCATCCCGGTCACCGCGGCCCGCAGAGCTCGAACGAATCCTTTCTGAAGCGGATCAGGCCTTCCCTTCGCATCAGGCTCAGCTCGTGCGACAGCGAGCTGCGGTTGACGCCGAGGTACTGCGCGAACTGCTCTCTGCTCATGTGGATGCGAAAGACGCTCTCGCCCGTCCGCGCTTCTATGTTGCGCAGAAAGACCAGGATCCGCTCGCGCAGCGAACGCTTGTACAGGACGTCTATCTTGTAGAGCTTCTTGATGTTCTCATTGGCGAGGAAGTGTATCAGGTTGACGGCAAGCCGCTCGTACAGCACGCCGTGCGGGGCGCAGACGCGCAGGAGCGCGTCGTAGCGGAAGGTGAGAAGCTCCGCTTCCTCCGGGCAGATGATTCGGAACGGGCAGCGCTGCGTCACCGTGCAGGCGATGTCGAGGCCGACCGGATCGCCTGCGGCATAATGCCCGATCAGCTCCACATGCCCGCCGTAGCTGTTCTTCTCGCAGAGCAGTTTCCCCTTCGTCACGATTCCGAAGAAATCGACGATGCCGCCTTCCTCCGCGAGCGATTCGCCGGCCGCGCAGGACCGAAGGGTCGCCTTCGAGAGCCGGCGGATCCGCGCGCAGACCTCCGGCCGGAAGCCGCTGAAAAGCCGCGTTTTCATCATGATGCGGTTCAATTCGCTCTCTGTCATGGAATCACCCTCAACGCCCGCCGAAGAAAGAATCGCGCCGCCCCGCGTCCCGCGCGATTTTCGTCTGCGAATCGGACGATTCGGACCGCAACCGCAGATATCTACTCCGCCGTGCTCAAGATCTCGTTTCGCTTTTCCACCTGGCTGACCCGCAGCGCGGCGGCTTCTTCGGGCGTCACGTCCTCGAGCAGCTTGATTTTGCCCGGCGACAGGAATTCGGTTTCAAGCACCCTGTCCCCCAGCGTCGCCTTGCTGTACGGCGTGAAACCGTGCCCGCGAATGTAGTGCGCGCCGCCGGCCTCCAAAACCTCGTCTATGCCGATCGGGGAAAAGCCCATCCGAAGCGCGGTCCTCTGAAAGGGCATGCGCCCGCCGTATACGTATCGGTCCCCGTAGAGCATGTCGTATTGCAGGCTCTTGAGGTTTTCGAGATAGCGCGCGTCCTGCGCGTGATTTTGATGATAGACCGGCAGCGTGCCCTGCGTCAGACCGAGCCGCGATTCCACCTCCGCCGCGAGTTGGTAGGCGCGCAGATTCTTATCCTCCTTTTCAAGCCCGAAGTTGTCCCAGATCACGTATTCGGTTTCAAACGAGGAACCGTGCACCATGTCGGCGTCGCCGAGATCGAGCGCGGGCAGATGATCCCCGTACAGGACGAGGACGATGTCCTCGCGGCGATTTGCGAAATCGGCGGTCAGCCGGCGCAGGGAGTCGTCCATTTCGCGAATCTGTTGCAGGTAGTATTCAAAAGCGTTGGTCCGCGCCTCGTCCGCAAGCCCGAGCACCCGCACGGAAGGCGCCTCCAAAACCGGTTCCTCGGGATAGCTGCCGTGCCCCTGCACCGAGATCGCGAATACGAAGTCGCGTCCCTCCGTGGAGTCCATCGCGCCCGTGATCTGCTCCGGCAGCACATCGTCCCGCGCCCAGTTTCGCGGCGTGAGGGTCACGCCGTTCATGTATTCGAGCGATGTGAAGGTGTCGAAGCCCAGATTCGCGAACACGCTGTTCCTGTTGTAAAACGCGCCCCTGTGGTTGTGTATCGCGTGGGCGGCGTAGCCCAGGCTCTTCAGGTTGTACGCGAGGCTCTCGCAGGAAACGTCCCGCAGGATCGATTTGTAAGGGTATTCCCCGGGGCCGAAGAACTTCGTGCTCATGCCCGAAAGCACCTCGAACTCCGTGTTGGCCGTGCCCGCGCCGATCGAGGGAACGGTCAGGTAGCCGGACGAAAATTCCCCGCGCAGCTTGTGAAACCAAGGTGCGGCTTCCTCCGAACAGGAAAGCCCCCGAATCTCGACGGGATCGACAAAGGATTCCAGTTGCAGGAACACGATGTTCGGCAGATTTTCCGGAAAAGCCGTCGCTTCCGCGTCGGAATAGAGCCTGCGCGAGCTCATGGCATCCAGTTCTCCCGCGTCGAATATGCCGCGGATGTTTTCTTCGGAATATCCGAAGGGCCGCTTGATGCCCGTGTTGAGCCAGGTGCTCAGGAAGCAGTAGGGCACGCCGTAGTCCCTGTACGCGTAGGCCAGATTCCCGAACACGGCGCCGATCGCGTGAACGCGCGTCCCCACAAGCGTCGCGGCCGCGAGCGCCGCGAAGATCAGGACGATCGCGAGGATGTTTTTGCCGCGCGGCATCGCGCCGCCCTTCTTGGGCGCGAACAGGAACAGCAGGACGAACGCCAGCGCCGCGACGACCATGGCCGCGAGCACGAATCCGATCTGGAGCCGCGACAGATAGCTGGGAATCACGGACAGGCCGGATTCCAGAAGCGAGAGGTCCGTCATCGTGAACGGCGTCATGCGGTAGGAGAGGATGACGCCGTTCGCGACGCCGAGGGTCAGCCACGCCAGCGACCAAACGGCAAACGCGAGTATCCGCCTGCGAAACAGCAGGACCGTCGAGAGCGAGGAAAAGATGATCAGGGTGTTCAAAAAGAACGCAAAGGGCTGTCCCGTCATAAATTCCAGCATGCGCACAGGGGAATGCCGGCCCGCCGTTTCGATGATCATGTTCAGAAGGATCGCCAATGCCGCGCAGAACACGATGGGCTTTTTTATGTATTTTTCAAATATTACGTGCAAATTGCGCGCATTCCGCGCGTCAAAAACAGGCTTCGCATCAGGATATACAAACATTCTTTCATTCTCACACACACATTCCGATAAGTAGTACGGCGCTGTCCGGTCCGCCGCAGACCGCTGCGGCGCGGATCCTCATTCGACGCGGGCAAATGCGCAGACGGCGTCCGCCACGGCGGCGAATTCGTGAAGCTCCAGCGTTTCGGCGCGGCGCGCGGCGTCGATGCCGGCTTCGGCCAACGCGCGGCCGATCTCCTCCTTGCCGCATCCGCCGAGGCCGGTCAGCGCGTTCAGCAGGGTTTTGCGGCGCTTGCCGAAACCCGCCCGCACGACGGCGAAAAACATGGCTTCGCTCTGCGGCCGGGCGGCCTTTTCCCGCCGGACATCGAAGCGAAGCACCGACGAATCCACCTGCGGCTTGGGGATGAAAACCTCCCGCGACACCTGCATGACGAGGTTCGTTTCGCAGCGGTAGCGCACGGCCACGGTCAGGGCGCCGTAGGCTTTCTCGCCGGCGCGCGCGCCGATGCGCTCCGCGACCTCCCTCTGCATCATGAAAGTCATGCTCTCCGCCGGCGGTCCTTCCTCCAAAAACCGCAGGATCACGGGGGTCGTGATGCAGTAGGGCAGATTTCCGATGATCTTCAGGCGGCCGCGACCCGCTTCGTCGGGATGAAGCAGGTCGCGCAGGCCGATTTTCAATATGTCGCCGCTTACGATGCGCACATTGTCATAATTTCCCAGAACGTCCGCGAGCAGGGGCAGGAGGCGGCCGTCCAGCTCGACCGCGACCACGCGGCGGGCTTTCGCCGCCGCCGCCGCCGTCAGCACGCCCATGCCGGGACCCACTTCGAGCACGCAGTCCTCCGCACCGATCCCCGCACCCTCGATGATGCGGTCAACGATGTTTTTGTCGGCCAGAAAATGCTGGCCGAACCGTTTGACGGCGCGAATCCCGTACTGCGCACCGAGCTCCCGGACGGCGGAAGGGGCGTACAGCTTTTTCGTCATTCGGCGTCCGCCTTTTCCGCCGCAGGGATGCCGTCCGCCGCTTCCGCGTCCTTTTCAGGCAGCACGTAGTAGATCTCGCCCGGCTTCACCATGCGCAGGCGCGTGCGCGCCTGTTGCTCGATGTACACCGGATCGTCTATGTACTCGAGCTCGCTTTCGAGCCGTGCCTTCTGCTCCCGCGCACTTTCGAGCTCGGCCATGGCCCGCGCCTCATCCGCCTTCAGCGCCGCGATGCGAACGGCGTATACGCTCGACATGACCAACAGGAACAGCAGCACCGCGATGTAGGATTTGCGATACACGAAGAACGGGTTTGCGCGCTTCGCGCTCCTTCGGGATTTTTGAAGCGCGCGCTTCTCCCTGCGCTTCTCCTGCGCCTCCGACATGCTGATGATGTTTCGGTTCCTTCTTCGCCTGTTCATTCGGTCCGCGCCCCGCGTCGTTCTTTTATGATACCGCCCCGATTTTGTATAGCGGCCGCGTTCTCTGCGGCTTATTGTATCATAAATGAAGCGCATCCACAAGCGGGATGTTTTTCAAATTGCCCTTGGGATGTTACAGCTTATTCGTTTAAATTCGCCGCCGCGGTGCACGGATTTTCTCAATCATGCGACACATTGTCTCAAACTTGAAACGTATTTCATACCAAAATGATCCGGTATGATGCGCGGCGCGCGCTTCGCGCCTCTCCGCCTCCTCGGGCCGCGTCTTTGTACGCGGCTCTGGAAACGTGAGAAATCCGCGACGCGCGGGCCTTGTACACCGCGCGCCTTTATCGAAATTTTCAATTTTTTTGTGGCCTCCTCCGCAAAATCCGCAATCCGGCACGGAAATTGAATATTATCAAATAAGAACCAAGATGCCGATCGCCGGGTTGCGGGATGCGATTCCCTGTTCGATCGGGGATCGCCGCAGGGACGCATCGGCGCATTTCGACATTCAACAAATGCTTTCGTTCGCGGCGGGCGCGGCGCGCGCCGGCGGACGCGGACGAAGAACAAATTCATGAAAAAGAAAGGGAACGGAGGTACGATTATGACTGCTTACAACAGAGAGCTCGCGCTGGAGGAAGCACGGAAGGTGGTGGGCTTCATCGAAAGGGATGCGCTCACGAAGGAAGAGAAGGACAGCATCGTCAGGGAATCCATCAAGAACTTCAACGAAAATGTCAATCCCGGATGGTTGGAATACAGGAAGTCGGTTTCCACCGACGCGGCCTTTGTGGAGTGGACGGACAGCGTGGATCATTTTGAGGACCTGTACGGGACGCAGTTCATAGACTGTCTGGGCGGCTTCGGCATATTCACCTGCGGCCACAGGAATCCCGAAATTTTGAAAACGGTGCAGGCGCAGCTCAACAAGTACGCGCTGCATTCGCAGGAGCTCGTGGATCCGCTCCGGGGCTATCTCGCGAACATCCTCGCGATGATCACGCCGGGCGACCTGCAATACTGCTTCTTCACGAACGGCGGCGCGGAGGCCGTGGAGATGGCCCTGAAGCTGGCCCGCCTCGCGACGGGCGGCAGGTGGTTCATCTCGAGCATCGGCGCCTTCCACGGCAAGTCCATGGGCGCGATTTCCATGGGCGGCAAGGGGGGCTACCGGGAGGATTACATCCCGATGGTGCAGCAGGTGCAGCACGTCGAGTACGGCAACGCGGACGCGCTCGAGGCGGCCGTGAAGAATTTGCAGACCGTCGGCGAGAAGGTCGCCGCCGTCATCCTCGAACCGATCCAGGGCGAGGCCGGCGTCGTCATCCCGCCCGCGGGATATTTCAAGAAGGTGCGCGAGATCTGCGACAAATACGGCGTGGCGCTGATCCTCGACGAGATCCAGACCGGCATGGGGCGGACGGGCACGATGTGGCGCTGCGAGCATGAGGGCATCGTACCCGACATCATGACCTACGGCAAGGCTTTCGGCGGCGGCATCATGCCGATCACCGGCATCATCGCCCGTCCCAAGATGTGGGTGGACAAGCTGATCAACAATCCGTGGATCCTCGGTTCGCCGACCTTCGGCGGCAACCCGCTGGCCTGCTCCGCCGCGATCGCCACGATCAAGTTCATGCTCGAAAACGACGTCCCCGGCATGTGCAAGAAAAAGGGCGATTACATCATGGGCAAGCTCGAGGAGCTCAAGAAGAAATATCCGACCGTGCTGACCGCGTACAGGGGCGCGGGCCTTCTGATCTGCATGGAATTCCCGGAGGCCGAGATCGGCTACAGCGTCACGAAGGGGCTCTTCGCGCGGCACGTCATGACGGCCGGAACCCTCGTGAACGCCAAGACGGTGCGCATCGAGCCGCCCGCCGTCCTGAGCGACGAGAGCATCAACGCCGTGATCTCCAGGCTGGACGAGGCGCTGGCGGACACGAAGAAGGAATTCAAGCTTTAGGGCTCATCGCGAAATACAATTCTTCCGTTTCAGACGCACGCGGTGTTCGCACCCATTCGGGCAGACCCCGTGCCGGCCGGGACCGGCGCGGGGTCTGCCCTGTGCGTTTTTGCGACCCGCATCAAACCCGAAAAAAAACCCATGACAGCAAGGTCTCCAAATGATATACTGTTGTACAGCGGACGCGGCGGTGTCCGGGGTCGTTCTGCGGCCTTTTGAACGACGGTGCCGATTCCGCCCCCGCAAGCGTCGGCGCACACATTTACAATGGAGGAAAACATGAAGATCTCCGTATGTTGGATTGCAAAAAATGAAGAATTTAACATAGCGCGCTCCATCAACAGCGTAAAGGATTTCGTGGATGAGATGATTGTGGTGGACACGGGTTCCACGGACAGGACGGCCGAGGTCGCGGCTTCGCTCGGCGCGCGCGTGGAGCATTTCGAGTGGGTCGACGACTTCGCGGCCGCGCGGAACCACGCCATCTCCTTTTCGACGGGCGATGTCGTCATATGCCCCGACGCGGATATGTGGTTCGACCCGCCCTTCAGCAAGCGCCACCGCGACCGCATCGCGCAGGAACTGAAATTTCCACACGCGGAGGCCGTCGCGCTGAAACTGACGGATATCGACACGGCCACGGGCCTCGCGATCAACGAGCTCTTCGGAACCTACGTATTCAAAAAAGCGCCGGACATCGCCTACTTCGATCCGATTCACGAGTCATTGCGGCACGCCAACGGAAACTACCTGAACACGCGGTACGCCTTGGACCTGAACGTCAACCACTCCGGCTACTCGCCCGCGCTCCTGCCGACAAAGGCCAAGCGGAACATGGACCTGTTGAAAAAAGCGGCCGAACGGGAGCTCGAAGAGCAGGGCGCGCATCGCCCCCTCACCGATTTCTACCTCATGCGGGAAAACATATTCCTGAACGATTTCGACGGCGCGCTGGAGAGTTTCCTGGCGCTGCACAAACAGCCCAAACGCATCAAGGAGATGCTGACGTATTTCACACTCGCCTCTTCCTATTTCTTTCTCGCCGTCCGCGTGGCTTTCACCAAGCGATACGATGTAAGCAGAAGGGACATCAAGGAAAACCTTGTGGAACTCATGAAAAAGCTGCTGCCCGAGTACGGCGGCACGGACCTCATCGAGCTCATCTATCAGGCGAATTTCGATATGAAGGACGACCTGTTCCTGGAGAACCTCGACAAAGTCGTGCCGCGCTTCGACGCGAAATCCTCGCGGCACAACAGCGAGTCGATCCGCGCTTTCTGCTTCCTCTGCTCGCGGGCCGCCAACATAGCGTGGATGCGCGGCGAGCTCGCGAAGGCTTTTGATTACTGCGTGACGCGCATAAAGATCACGGACGTTTTCGAGGAGAAAACCTTCTCCATACTGCTTTCCTGCATCAGGGGCCAGCCGGAATCGGAGATCATCGCCTTCCTGAACAGCCTCTTCGATTACAGCGTACCCATCAAGGCGCACACCCTCGCGGAAGGCTTACAATACGACGGGTTCCGGGTGATCTTCTCCTATTACGTGATGCAGCAGATCAAGCTCGGCATCGCGGCGAAAAAGCATTTTCTGCAGCTCCTGATCATCAACGGCAATTACGCGGAGGCCGTCGAACGGGCGTTGTCGATCGAGGAGGACAGCGGCGACCCGAATCTGATTCCGGACATGATCTTCTTTGCCGTATTCTGCTCGGACGATCCGGCACTCTATGAGAAGTACAAAGACGAACTCACCGACATCGGCCGCGTGATCATGGAGGCTTACGGCGCGGGCGAGCCGGTGTCGCAGGCCGTGCTCTACATACCGACTGTCCTTTACAGTTATTACAAAGCCATCGCGTTTCTCGCGGGGGTTGAAAAGGCATCCGTTTTCTTGGGGCTGTTCTCGCAGGCGCCCCGGATCTGTTTCATGGTGGAAGGCAAGTATTTCGTCGAAAACGGCTTGTTTTCAAAGGTGATCCACTCGGAATATCTCTACGGAATGGACGAGGAGGACGTGACGTCGCGGGAGATCCTGATGATCTCGCTGCTGCGGACCGGCGAATTCGAAAACGCCCTGCTCCGCGTGAAGAACATGCTGGACGCGTACAGGGTGGACCAGACCCTGCTGAACCACCTGCAGGCGCTCACGCACTGCGGAAACGCGCGCGTCGCGGCCGAGGCGAAGGAGCTCTACGACCGGCAGATCGCGATCTACGACGAATACGTGGACATAGACGACATTCGCAGGACGGGTTTGGTGTTCGACGACTTCCGGAAGCGCGACAAGCAAAGATTCGCGTCGCTCACGATGGACGCGTTCGAGGCGGAGCTGGCGGCCGACGGCAATACCGTCGCGCACGTCGCGCATCTGATCGCCTTGGAACAGGGCTCGAAGATATACGAAAAGAACGGCATGGACGCCATGGCGCTGCGCTGCTTCATGCGTCTGCGCGCCTGCGGCTACAAATCGAAGCAGACGACGGAAAACCTCGCGAGGCTGTTTGAACGGCTCGGAAACAAGGCGCTCGCGCGCCGGCTCAAAGCGATCGCCGCAGACATGCCGGAGGCGCCGGATGACGGCTTCATAGACTCCCTGCCGCTGTACGGCGCGGAGGAAAGGGGCGCAGGCTGCGCACCCGCCGGAGCCGCAAGGCCGACGGTCGTGCCGATGCCCGCAAGATCGAGATCCGGATCGAAAAAACCGCATTGACGCGAACGCCGTTCGGCCGCGCCGGAGGCCGCGTCAATGCTCTATCGCCACCAGCACCAGAGAAGCCACGATGAATACGACGGCGCCGCCCGTGGTGATGCGGCTCAGAATGGCCTCGTATCCCCGGCTCTTCTTCTTGCCGAACAGCTGCTCCGCGCCGCCGCCGATCGCGCCGGAAAGCCCCGCGCTGTTGCCCGATTGCAGCAATATGCTGCCGATCAACACCAAGCTCGCCAAGGCGAGCAGTATCATCAATGCAATCATCATAAAGACATATCCTCCTGCTTCTTTGCAAAAAGCGAATGAACCATACAGCTATGATACCATATTCAGGGCCGATTGCAAGCCATTTTTTGTGTGCCCGGCGCATTTGTGAATCCGGTGAACAGAACCGAATCAGATTTGCTCCCTGAATTTGTTGATGGCCGCAATCCTGCTGTTGACGCCGAGTTTTGAGTAAATGTTCTGTATATGGCGCTTTGCGGTCCAAGGTGAGATAAAAAGCGTTTCTCCGATCTGCTCGCCGCTGTAGCCTTTTTCAACCAGCGACAGAACTTCGATTTCTCGCAGAGATAATATGCGGGTTGAACGGTTTTTAACGAACTGTTCTTTGTGGTTCATGATTTTGCATATGAAATCGGCCCGTGCAACCAATGATTCACATGCGAAGATCGTCTTGAGCTCTTCGATGTTTTCTATGAAAGGCATTGCGATTTCATCCTGATCGGCAATATCAACGGCCTTTTGCAATGCTTCCACGCCTTCCGGGGCACCGTAGAGATGCTTGGAAGCAATGGCTTTGTGGATATAATTGTAAATCAGCCCCATTTGGTTTTTCAATGCAATCTGCTTTGCGTGGATTATTTCAAACAATGCATCAAATTTCAGGTACTCCGTTTCTCGGATCAAATACATTCCATACACCGTAAGGCTGAACGCAAGACCTTGATTTTTCCGCCTTTCCATCAACATATCCACGTCGGTCATCCATTCCGGCACGCCGGGCTTGTTCAGGAGTACATGGAGATATCCGAGGCAGTTGTCAATAACGTCAATGTCCGCGGGGTCCGTTTGCGTCGTTCGCAGCGTTTCGATTTCACGCAATATATCCGCGGCATCTTGGATTTTCCCCTGACAATTGAGCATGCGGGCAATCGTCATCTTGGCGCATACGACAATACAGGTCTGCTGATAAGCGGAAGCGACAAAGATGGCTTTTGTCGCAAATTCCATAACGCGGTCATAGGAGCCCGTTTCAAGCAGGTATTCCGCTCGGCACAGAAATTCGGTGCCCATGCCCATGCCGTTGGACGCCTTGGCCATGTATTTGAAATCCTCGCACATAATCCGGCACGTTTCCTTGTATTGGCCCGGCTCGCTGTAATAAGAACTCGTAAAATGCGGGAATCCGAAGCTGATGACGTGTTTTCTGCTGATCAAATCCGAATGATTTTTGAACAATTCGCATGCCTTGCGAGAAAAAAAAGCAAACGCGCGCGCATTGCTGTTTCTGTTGTATGAAAGCGCGGTGCACACCATGTATATCTCTGCAAATATTTGATTTTTGGAGTATTTCGGATGGTCGTGCCCGTCGAAATAGTGCTTAAACGCGATCAGGGTTTTTCGCGCCAGTCGGTCATCCGCATAAAGCGCGTTGTGCAGGATGAATTTAAGGGTCGCCATGGGATACTGATGCCTTTTCTCATCGTCCATCTCCCGAAAGACGCGGTTGATCAGCTTGCCGTCAAATATGCGGATCTTGTTTTTGTTCGTAAAAACGAGCTTATCCAATTCGCGAAGGATCGAATCATAATCTTTTGCGGCGTACCGGTAGCGAATTGCGGTGAATTGATCGTCCGATTCGGACATCCATTCGGCCGCGCGCAAAAGAATCTCTGTTCCGTCAAAACCGAGTCTTATCCTCTCTTCGTACAGATAATCCCGATATATCGGCTTCAGAAAAAAACTGCCGTCGGCTGTTTTTGCGACGAACGGGTTTTCCCGGACAAGCCTCTCGATCAAAACCACCGCATCGTCGATATCGAGAACGGATGCCGCCATCTCCGGGGAAATGCTGTCCAGCAGCGACAACTTGAGCAAAAACTGTTTGACCTTCTGATCGTAGTTGCTGAAGAAAAACGATTTCAGCAACTCAAAAACCATGGGTTTCGGATCCTCTTCGGGCTTGTCCGCAATCTGTTCGGCAACCGTAAACACTGCGGGAAACCATCCTGCGGAGCATTCAAAGATCAAATCGACGGAAGCAGAATGGCACTCTCCCAACAACATTTGGAGCACAATGCCGATTTCCTCTTTCGTATAGAGCAAATCGCGCATGCAGATCTGCGCGCAACAACCTTTGAAATAGAGATCCTTGATGTCCAGCTCCGGAGCTTTTGTGCTGATCACGATCAAATGCAGCCAAGGGAGCTTCTTGCGGATCAGCACATCCAAAAAACGGTCGATCATCGCATTCTCAATGGACGCATAAGAATCGAGGATCACAACCACATCTTGTTCGGCATCGATCTCCGAGATGTACTCTGTCACTTCAAGGAGCTTCAGGTCCTCGGCCGGAAATCCAAATTCTGACAATCTTTCGGCAACCGCCGGATGTCTCTTTCGAATATGTTTTACCAAAAGGTACCAGAAAAGGTCCTGTTGAGGAATGTCCCTTGTGTCCTGCATGTCAATCCGGATCGGATCGACGCCATACTCCGTCAACATGCTGTTCACGGCTGCGGTTTTTCCGCAACCCTTTGGCGCGCAGATGAACAGAGCCGGGATATACAGCGCTCTTGAAGCAAGCTCCACTATTCGGTCACGTTTCAAGTATAAAGGGTCATATGCACGTTGCGCTTCGGATACATGGATTTCCATCGACATACCCTCCGTTTATATATGTTTATCATTATATCACGAATTTGAACGTCATATATAGTTCGAAATAGCCATTTTGCATTCGTTGTTTCGCTTTTCCCTACCGGAAATAGCCATGCCGTTTCCTCCCGAGTTCGACGGCGCCGAAATGCCATAACCATTGCAATCAAGGCGGTTTCCGGGGTTTGCGATATTTTTTGTAAAAGCCTAAAATCAGGCCAAGCCTTTGGTATCAACGGATTTCTTAGACTCGGGACGAACAAACCCGCATCGCCTTGAATTCACAGGGCTTGCGGGCTTTTTTGCACGGCTTTTTCCGAAGATAAGCATGATGATCGCGTGTCTTTGTCAATAAAAAACCGCCGAAATTACGTATTTTCTGCAGTTTCTTAATTGGTGTTTTGGTGTTAAACTCGGGAGAATTTCACAAAACTCGAAAATGCCTATATAATTGAGGCGCCGTATGATATAATATTGTCAACATCGAAAGAAAAGGACTGACAGCCATGCGAATACGCTCAAGATTGGACAAAGCGTTTATGAGCGCTTTTCCGATTCCGTTTGACGACCGTTCGAAGTTCGTGTTCTTCAGCGACGTGCATCGCGGCGACGACAGCCTGTCGGATGAATTTGCGAGAAACCGGCACATCTATTACCACGCGCTGAGCCATTATTACCGGGACGATTTCACCTACGTGGAGGTGGGCGACGGCGACGAGCTGTGGGAGAACGGGCTGTTCCGGCGCATCTACAATTCGCATTCGGTCACCTTCGAACTGCTGAAGAAATTCCACGCCGCACACCGTCTGTACATGCTGTACGGCAACCACAACATGCAGCTGAAAAATCCCGCCTACGTCGAAAACAATCTGTACATCGTCTACGACGATTATCTCGAAACGGAGGAAGCCCTGTTTCCCGATTTGCACGTGCACGAAGCCCTGGTCCTGAAGCACAGGGACACGGCGCAGGAGATCTTCGTGGTGCACGGGCATCAGGGAGATCTGCTGAATGACCAGCTTTGGCGCGTATCCTGCGTCCTCGTGCGATTTTTCTGGCGGCGCTTGCACTTCGCGGGTATACACTACATGTCGAGCCCGGCAAGAAACAGGGAGAAAAGACATCGACTGGAGAAACATTTCCGCAAATGGAACCTCGCGAACGGGGTCAGCATCATCTGCGGCCACACGCACAGGCCCAAATTCCCCTCGCCGGGAGAACCCGCGTATTTCAACTGCGGCTGCTGCATCCAGCCGCGCGGCATACATTGCCTCGAAATCGTCTATGGCAAGATCTGCCTCGTGACGTGGCGCATGCACAGCAAGCGGGACGGCAGCCTGTACATCAAGCGGAACATCATAAAGGGGCCGGAATCGCTCATCAATTTCTGCTCGAACGCGAGTTATTACAACTTCAACGCATGAGCGCCCGCGGCAGGGCTTCCCGCCGAACGGTTCCCGCGCGGGACGGCGCGGCGACGGATCGGCGGGAGGAAAAGGATTGAAATGAATATTATAGAAAATAATTCCAATACAGGCATGGCGGAGATCGCGCGTGCGATCAAGGCGGACAGCTTTCGCATGGCGTCCCTGTCGGAAACCGCGCGCAACAACGCGCTCGACGCGATCGCGAAGGCGCTCGCGCGGCACAGCGCCGCGATCTTCGCCGCGAACGA
>JAISNR010000182.1 GCA_031276135.1 Eubacteriales Family XIII. Incertae Sedis bacterium
GAGGGGAGAGCGAAGAAAGGAAAACGAAATGGCCGAAAAGAACACCGCGTCCTGGGCATTTGAAACCAAGCAGATCCACATCGGGCAGGAATTCGCCGATCCCACCACGGACGCCAGAGCGGTCCCCATCTACCAGACCACGTCCTTTGTGTTCCACAACGCCGACCACGCGGCGGCGCGCTTCGGGCTCGCGGACGCGGGCAACATCTACACGCGCTTGACGAATCCGACGCAGGACATCCTCGAAAGGCGCGTGGCGGCGCTCGAAGGCGGTTCGGCGGCCTTGGCCGTGGGTTCCGGCGCGGCGGCGCTGACCTACGCGATTTTGAATCTGGCGCAGGCCGGGGATCACGTCGTGTCCGCCAAGACCATCTACGGAGGGAGTTTCAACCTGCTGGATCAAACGCTTCCAAACTACGGCATCACGACCACCTTCGTGGATCCCGATGTGGAAGGGAGCTTCCAAAACGCCATCCGGCCGAACACGAAGGCCATCCTGATCGAATCGCTCGGCAATCCCAATTCCAATGTCATCGACATCGAGAAAGTGGCGAAGATCGCCCACGACAACCGCATTCCGCTCATCGTGGACAATACCTTCACATCGCCGTACCTGCTTCGCCCCTTCGAATACGGCGCGGACATCGTGGTCCATTCCGCCACGAAGTTCCTCGGCGGACACGGCACGACGCTGGGCGGCATCATCGTCGAGAGCGGCAAATTCGATTGGGAGGCGAGCGGCAAATTCCCGCAGATCACCGAGCCCAACGCGAGCTACCACGGCGTTTCCTTCTCGGCCGCCGCCGGCCCCGCGGCCTTCGTGACGCGCATCCGCGCCGTGCTGCTGCGCGATACGGGCGCGGCCCTCGCGCCGTTCAACGCCTTCCTGCTGTTGCAGGGCATCGAAACGCTCTCGCTGCGCGTGGAAAGGCATGTCGAAAACACGCTCAAGGTCATCGACTATCTGAAAACCCGGCCCGAGGTCGAGCGGATCAACCATCCCTCCCTGCCCGATCAGCCGAGTCACGCGGTCTACAAGAAGTATTTTCCAAATGGCGCAGGCTCGATCTTCACCTTTGAAATCAAGGGCGGCGCGGACGAGGCGAAGGCTTTCATCGACAAGTTGCAGATCTTCTCGCTGCTCGCCAATGTCGCGGATGTCAAATCCCTCGTGATTCATCCCGCGAGCACGACGCATTCGCAGCTGTCGGAGGCGGATCTTCTCGATCAGGGCATCAAACCCAACACCGTGCGCCTTTCGATCGGCACGGAGAATATAAGGGATATTATCGCCGACCTCGATCAAGCCTTCGCTTGAGCGGTTTTGTTTTGATTGGCCCGCTCACACGGTTGCTTCCGAAAAACGAAAAGGGCCGCCCTGCAAGGGCGGCCCTTTTCGCGGCGTATGCGGTCCGACGGCGCGACGTCCGATTTGCGGACGGCTAATCCTAATCCTCTTCTTGGGCCGTTTCTTCCCCGGTATCCACGGTATTGCTGCCCAAGCGCTCCCTGAGCGCGTCGATCAGCAGGTTGTCGGGCGGCGCGATGATCTTCGGACGCGAGATGAGCAACTCGACGCGGCGGTTCAGCTTGCGGCCCTCCGGCGTGTCGTTGCTCGCGACGGGATGCAGCTCGCCGTAGCCCCGCGTACTGAAATTCTCGGGGCTGAGATCGCCGTCATCGAGAAGCGCGGCGAGGAAGTTCACGGCGCGGGCCAAACTCAGATACCAGTTTGAAGGATAGCGGGCGGAGTTCGACGGAACGTTGTCCGTGTGGCCCGCGACGACGACCTCCAAGGGCTCCTCCGGCGTCTGGTTCGCTTGAATCAGATCGGCCAGCGTGCCGACCTGCGCGTACATGGTCGGCGTGAGATCCGCGCTGCCCGATTCGAACCACACGTCGTTCTTCAGCACGACGAGCACGCTTTCGCCTTGAAATTCGACGGCGATGATGTTTTCGAGATTGTTTTCCGTCACGTATTCCGACAGCGACTCGAACAGATTGCCGAGCTGCAGGGCGGCCGCTTCGGCGGCGGCCTGTTCGGCCTCGGCCTTCGCTTGCGCCTCCGCGTCCTCCTTGCCCGCCTCGGGGTAGGGGAGCTTCAGATCGCCCATGTCGCCCGAACCGTCGCCGCCGATGCCCTGGGAGAGCACATCGCTGAAATAGCCGTTGAAGGCCGTGTAAAAGGCTTCCGCGATGGAGTTGTATTTTTCTTCGTTGACGGAGCTCGACGCGAAGAGCACGATGAACAGCGCGAGCAACAATGTCATCAGATCCGCATAGGGAATCAGCCAACTTTCGTCGGCGTGTTCTTCGTGCTGCGCATGTCTTTTCGCCATATTGTTTCTCCTTACGGTAGGAATTTATGGTACGAACGGGCTTTTGCGCCCGGCATGGAACAAAGCCCCGCACCGGGCGCATTGCCTCGTCTGCGTTGGACGCGGCCCCGGGCTAACTTGTTTCGCGTTCGCGCGCGGAAATATAGTTGGAGAGGTTATCCTTCAGCATGCGCGGGTTCATGCCGCGGCATATGCCGACGATGCCCTCCATGATGATGGTGCGCACAAGCACCTCCTGTTTCGTCTTGCGTTTGAGCTTGTTGGCCATCGGATGCCACAGCACGTAGCCCGTAAAGATGCCCAGCAGCGTGGCGATGAAGGCGGCGGCTATGGCGTGTCCGAGGGCTTCCGTGTCCTCCATGTTGCCGAGCGCCGCGATCAGCCCGAGCACGGCGCCGAGCACGCCCAAGGTCGGCGCGTACATGCCCGCCTGCGAGAATATGTTGGCGTTGGCCGCGTGCCTGTCCTCCATCGCCGCGATGTCGGCCTCCATGGACTCGGCGAGCTGGTCGCTGTCCACGCCGTCCACGAGCAGTTGCAGACCGCGCGTCAGGAAGGGGTCGCTCTCGTCCGCTATGCGGGCCTCGAGCACCAGCAGCCCCTCCCGTCTGGCCATCTCCGCGAATCCGAGGATCTTTTCGATGGCCTCCTGCGGCGACATGAATTTGGGGCCGCCGAACAAAATCCCGAACAATCGGCCGACATTCTTCAGCTCGTTCATCGGCGTGGCGATGGTCACTGCGCCGATCGTTCCCATGATGATGATCAGAAATGCGGCAGGATTTGCCAGATTGCTAAGAGCCACTCCCTTGAGCACCATTCCCACGCCGACCGCCAGAATGCCGATGGCGATACCGGCCAATGATGATATATCCACTGTAGTCTACACTTCCTTTCCCTCGGCAGGAGCAAAAATTGTACAAGACACAACGCATATGTTCTTGCGAACAAACGGATATGGTTTTGCGTTGCAAAAGCGTTTCTTTATATTTTACCTTGATTTCTTAGGATTGTCAATCGCCGCGCGCAAGGGTTTTTTGAAAATATACCGGACCTTAATTGAAAAGTTCAACGCAGCCCCCTGCCAACCGACCGGTTGCGATGAGTCTTTCGGGAACGCAGGTTGCGCTGAGTCCTTCGCGACCTCGGTGCGTGATGACGTCCTTGTCTGCAAAACCGATCGGTTCCGGCGGGTTCGGGATGATCGATATCCGGGATTCATTTCTCAATGCCGCCCCCGGAGCAGGGGGCGGAAGGCCTTCGCCCGGATCGCGCCGGCCATAAGGCGATTTTATAAGGTTTTTATGCGATTGCCCTGTTTTGTGTGATATTGCTATTGACATTAATGAAAAATATGAATATATTTTCTATAAGAATTTTATAAGGGGTGAACAGTATCATGAAAATAACGATTATTAATGGTGGGCCAAGGAAAAATGGGGCAACGAATAAGATATTGATCAAAATCAATGAAAATATTCACAAAGAAAGTCCTGAGGCTGAAATAAATCATATTAATTTAATCGATCTTCACCCGGCATATTGTTTGGGTTGCCAAAGTTGTTATAAGACAGGAAAATGTGTTATAACAACAGACAACATGGAGGAAATACATGATATGCTGGAACAAAGCGATGGAATTGTGTTTGGGAGCCCAACATACTCATGTAATGTATCCGGATTGTTTAAAGTTTTTCACAGCAGAGTTCACATGACAGATGAACAATTATTATTTAACAAGCCTTGTGTTTTGGTTACAACCTGTGAAATTACCGGGATGAATAAAACGCTTTCACTAATGAAGGAGAGGGTATTAACAGCAGGAGGATATGTTTCTGGCAGAATTGGTATAAAAATACCATTGAATGAAAACCCAATTAATGAAGAAAATGAAAATAAAATAGATAGTGTCACAAAAAAATTTGTGAAAGACATTAGAAGAAACCGAAAACCGTTTTTTGAAAGATTTTATACATATATAGCAATAAATATATTCTTTAAACCTTTTGTTATGAAAAATCAAGATCAACATGAATATGTAATACAAAGCTGGAAAGATAAGGGGTTGATAAAATAGACGTTATGCGAAATAAAAACCTGAGATTTTGAAATTGAAAGCAGAAGCGGCTTTCTTTCCCGTCCGTCGCCGTCCCGGATTTCACGAAGGGCTTCTTTTAAATGATCAAGCACGGCGGGAAACACGCCGCCCTCATAGTCCGTGCCGAACGCTTCGGCGGCGACGATCACGCCCGCCTTCGCGTCCGCGGCGGCTATACCGTTGGTATTATGATAGCGGAAATGGGGTTTTTCGATCACTTCAACGGGATTGTTTACGCTTCGCCGCCGCTAGGCGGCTCGGGCTGCGTTTTGGCCGGGTCATTGCGCTACGCTTCATTCCCACGCCAAAACCCCGCCACATTTTTGCAGCACCGGTCTTGCTGCGCAAGCCCTTATTCGGGTTGCAAAAACGTCGTAAACAGCCGGAACGTTATGTGCAATTGGGCCTAAAAATTTGTTCAAAATACAGAAAAATAAATTGACAAAATTTTGTAAAGCATATATCATAAACATAAAGGAAATATTTATGGCATCGTATATTGTATTTTGGGCTAAGGAACGGATCGAAAGTTATATAAAAAATATAAATGAATAAAATTGGAGTACGGCCCAACTGCACATACGAAGCTGTCGATAAACCTAGATTTGCTGACTAAAAGCGGGCAAAAATTTATTGAAAGTCATTTGCAACAATTTGACGCATTATCATCCAATTATTCTATAAAAAGCATAGAAGATCCTAATATAAATTAATATCAAGAGAATACCCCGCAGTTCCCGGATGGTTTTCTATCCACAGTCAGTATTGCGCAGAATCGCGATCGGACATTCGAGCTTAAACCCTGCGCTCCGCTAAAAATATATCGAGGAACAGCGCGCAAGCATTGAAAGCCCTATAAGAATCGTGAAAATTAACAAGAAACGCTTGCATTTTTGCCGATATTGCGGTATATTTTATCTTGCGGCCGAACAAGTCGGCAATTAGAAAGGATGAGACGACATGGCAAACATAAAATCCGCGAAGAAGCGGATCGGCGTGATCGCGAAGAAAACCGCCAGAAACAGAAGGGTGAAAGCACATCTCAAGACGATTCTGAAGAATTTTGAATCCGCCGTCGCGGCGGGCGAGTTCGACACCGCGAAGGAAAAGCTGGTTTTGGCCGAAAAGAGGCTGTATCAAGCCGCGGCAAAGGGTACCATCCACAGGAACGCCGCTTCGAGGAAGGTATCGAGGCTCGCCAAAAAGCTGAACGGGGCCAAGGCTTAACATCGCGCTTGCCCGCATGTCGGCAACGGAATTCCGGAAAAGATGGTACGCGTTTTCCATCTTTTTTGTTTTTGTTGCGCTTTTTTGTTGCCATTGCCACGGTCGAAAAAAGGGGGGACGGTGATATGATCAATCAAAAGAAAGCGCCGTCGGGGCTGGCGGGTCTTGACAGGGCGGTCGACGATCTGCGGTACGGGGACAACGTCGTCTGGCAGATCTCGGATATAGGGGAATACGCCTTCTTCGCGGAACCCTTCGCGGAGATGTCGATACGCAATCAAAAGAATACCGTGTATTTTCGCTATGGGAAGGACGCGCCGCTCCTGAAGCCCGTGTACGGGCTCAAGATCGTGGAGCTGGATCTCGCGGCCGGTTTCGAGATGGCGGTGATGCAGATACACGACATCATCGAACAGGAAGGGGACGAAACCCATTACATCTTCGATACCATGACGGCCCTGCAAAAGGAATGGATCGCGGATTTCATGCTGAGCAATTTCTTCGCCGTCGTGGCGCCGGACATCGTGAAGCACAAGTGCGTGGCCTATTACGCGTTCACGCGGAAC
>JAISNR010000221.1 GCA_031276135.1 Eubacteriales Family XIII. Incertae Sedis bacterium
AGCGCTTCGACATCTTTTGCGATACCGCGTCCGGCGGCGAGGAGGCCGTCGCACGCCTCGCGGAGAACGGCGCCTACGACATTTATTTCATCGATTGGGACATGCCGAACATGAACGGCATAGAGCTCACGCGGCGCATCAAGGAGCGCGGCGCGCGCAACTCCGTCGTCACCATGATCTCCGCCACCGAATGGGATGTGATCGAGGCCGAGGCAAAGGAGGCGGGCGTGGACCGCTTTCTGCAAAAGCCGTTGTTTCCCTCCGCCATCGCGGATTGCATCAACGAGTGCATCGGCGTGGACAATTCGGTCGCGGCGGAGAACGCGCAGGACGGCGAAACGGATTCCTTCGCGGGGCATCGGATCCTGCTCGCCGAGGATGTTGAAATCAACAGGGAAATCGTCTTAGCGCTGCTGGAACCCACGGCGCTGGCCGTCGATTGCGCGGAAAACGGCGCGGCGGCGGTGGAGATGTTCAAAGCCCGGCCCGAAGCGTATGATATGATCGTCATGGACGTGCAGATGCCCGAAATGGACGGCTACGAGGCCACGCGCCGCATCCGTGCCGCCGATGTCCCGCAGGCGAAGGAAATCCCCATCGTCGCCATGACCGCCAACGTGTTCCGCGAGGACATCGAACGATGTCTGGAAGCGGGCATGGACGACCATGTGGGCAAGCCCCTCGACCTCGGCGAGGTGCTGATCCGTCTGCGCAAATACCTGCGCGCGCAATGAAAAGCAGTCCGAACCGATCACCCCGATTGCACAGAGAAAGGGGTAGTTCATGAGAAGATTCGGCTATATCCGCGTTTCGGCGACCGATCAGAACGCCGACCGCCAATGCATCGCGCTCGCGCCCTTCGACATCCCGAGGTCCAATCTGTACATAGACAGGCAGAGCGGCAAGGATTTCCAACGTCCGGCGTACAACCGCATGATCAGGAGCATGCGCCGCGGCGACCTGCTCATCGTCACATCGCTGGACCGCTTGGGGCGCAATTACGCGGAGGTGCGGGAGCAGTGGCGCTATATCACGATCGAAATCGGCGCGGACATCCGCGTGCTCGATATGCCGCTGCTCGATACGAGGCACGCGAAGGACCTGCTCGGATCGTTCATCGCCGATCTGGTGTTGCAGGTGCTGTCCTTCGCCGCGCAGCTGGAACGCGAGAATATCCGCCGGCGTCAGGCGGAGGGCATCGCAGCCGCGAAGGCGCGGGGCGTGAAATGGGGCAAAGACCCGCTGCCCCTGCCCGACAATTTTGAGGACCTGTATCGGCGCTGGCGCGACAACGAGCTCAACACGGCTGAGATCGCCGCGCTGTGCAACATGTCGGAGCGCAGCTTTTACAAGAAAACGGAGGCGCGCCGCAGGTGCGAGAAGAAGGAGGAGGCCGGGGAATGACGTGCCGGCGCCGGACCTGCGGAAACGGCTTTTTCGCGCCGGCCGCGCAGACCCGGGGTCAGAGCTTCGCTTCGAGGTTTTTCCATTTTTTGTCGTTCAACAGATTGAGCGCGACGGGCATCGCGTACAGCGCGAAGCAGGCGGCGAACAGGCTGACGGAATGGGGGCCGCCCCACACGCCCGCGATGGAGGGAAAGCAACGGAAATACAGCCCGCCCGCCGCCGCGCCCGCGAGGATGTACGCGTCGCAGGCGAGTATGAACAGCAGAGCGGCGCGGTCGCGGCGGTCGAAGCGAAAGACGGAGAAGGCGGTGCGCCCCGGCAGACCGTAACCGCGGCACTTCATGCTGTCTGCGGTTTCGATCGCGTTTTCCAGCGCCCACGTGACCATGATGGACACGATGCGTATGCCGTGCCGCGCGCGGCGGAACACATTTCCGTTCGAAACGTCACGGCCGACGCATTTCTGGGCGTCGGAGACGACCTTGATCTGCGATTTGAAGCGCGGCACGAAGCGCAGGGCCATGGACAGCACGAGCGCGAGCGCGGGGATGAGCCTCCCGAACAGGTAGACGAGCTTGTCGGAGGTCAGCACCCTGCTGAAACAGGCGAACCACGAAACGATCGCGATCAGCATGAGCGCGGCGATCACGCCGTAGACGACGGATTCCAGCGTCAGCGGATTGCCGTCGCGCAGATAGAGCAGGATCGTCACGCCCTCGTGGTTGAACACGGGGTTGAGCAGCGCCGTGATGAGCAGCATAGGCAACAGGAACAGGCCGCCCGTGCGCAGGGCTTTTTTGCCGTTCAGGTACAGAGAATAGGCGAAAGCGCACAGGAAGGACAGCGCGAGACAGATCGGATGCAGGAAAAACATGGAGAAACACATCGTCGACGCGAAGTAGAGCAGATGGATCGTCGGGTTGTAGCCGGAAAAGACATCTCGCACAAAAAAACCTCCGCGAAAGGAGCGCATCCGCCCCGGTGCCGCCGGCAGACCGTTTGGGAGCGGAATTCGGACAAAAAACAGTATAGGGCCCGCACGGGAGAATGTCAAGAAGAAAGCCCGACCGTTTTTTCCATAAAAACCCAAATTTGCACGGGCACAAAACATGCTTGATTAAAACGCACAACTTGGGTATAATATGGTAATGAAACGATGGAGGGCCGTGCTGCGGCGGGCAGCCGAACATTCGCGGCGCACGGAGAGGAAAGGGGACTGTTGATGAACAAGAAACTGCTGATTGCGCCGATGTTCTGCGCGATTTTTTTGGCCGGTGCGCTCGCGGCCTTTGCTGCGGACGCGGACGCCGCCGACGCCGTCGAAACGGACGGCGAAGCTTTGGCCGGCGCGTCGGACGCGATCGTTGCGGATATGCGCTTCACGGGCGAGCCGGTTTCGCTGTCGCTTGAGGACGCGCTCGCGCGCATCACCACCGCAGGACCGGGCTATGAGAGCGCCGTGCTGGCCAAGGAAGCCTTCGAAGCGCAGGCCAAGGGGCAGGAGGAGCTTTGGAGTCAGTTCCGCAGCATCTCCAACGCGCTCAGCGCGGGCTCCGCCGCCCTGAACGATCTGCCGGACAGCCCGGAAAAGGCGGCGGCGCAGAGCAATCTGGCCATGACGATCAACCCGATGCACACGCTGAACGCCAAGCTCGTGAAGCTCATGCGCCCCTATCTGGAGGAGCAGGCCGGCATCGGCTACGAGATCGACCTCAACAGGCTTGTCTACGATACGACGCGGGTCTATCACTCCGTGTTGCAGGCCCGCGAGGCCCTCACGATCGCCGAGGAAAACCTGCGCATACAAAACGAGATCCTCGCAAACACGCAGAAGAAGTTCGATCTGGGCATGGTTTCCAAGATGGACGTGCTCTCGGCCGAGAGCGCGGCGCAGGACGCGGCCGTGCAGGTTGACGCTGCGGCGAGCGGACTCACGGCCGCAAGGATGAGCTTCAACATCCAACTCGACTATCCGCTGATGCGGGATGTCGTGCTGACGGATACGCTGCACAGGACCGACGCGCCCGAGATCGACCTCAGGGCTTCGATCGAGGCGGCGCTCGCGAACAGAAACGAACTGCGGCAACTGGCCTTCGTGCTCGAAAAGGAGGAAGTGGAGATCGCGGATTTGGCAACGGCGTCCAGATACGGCTCGGAATACCTCACAGCCGAGATGGAGCGCAAGACGGCCGAAAAGAACCTGAAGGACACGAAGGCCTACATCGAGATGGAGATCCGCACGAAGTATATGGGCATACAAAATTTGGCAAAAGAGATCGCCGCGATCGAAAAGGCCGCGGCGAACGCGAAGGAGGGCTACCGCCTCGCAGACCTCTCCTACAACGCCGGCATGAACACGCTCGTGGAGGTGCAGAACGTGCAGCTCGCGTCCTACCGGGCGCAGCTCGGCCTCGCCGCCAAGACGCTCGAATACAATCTGGCGGTCAGCGACTTTGAAATCGCGATCGGTTACGGAATGGGCGGCGCGCGCTGATCGGCGTCCGGCGGGCGGACGTTTGAAAGCGCCGGGCGTGGGGCCGCGCGAACTTCGTTCGCGCGGCCCCTCTCGTTCTTCGGCGCATCTTGGCGCGGCCGGCCTGATCAGGCGCCGGTCGGCCGCTGCGTCAATAATAGCGGTGCAGCTGTCGGTAGTCCTCGTAGGTGTCAACGATGACCGTCACCTCGTGCGTCTTGGTCACGCCGCCCTCGTACTGCGCGGTGAACACGAAGGTGAGAAGGGTGGGCGCCGTCCGGCCCCATCTGTTGATCATGTCGCTCTGCCAGATCGAACCCTCGTAGATGTGCTCGTCCGCCGCGTTTCTGCGCCCGGTGTCCGTCATGCCCGTCGCGTAGGCGGGATAGCCCGCGATCGCGCAGCTTACGGACAGCGGATCGCCGGCGACCCCGGCCCGCAGCATGAAGCGTTCGCCCGACCAGAACACGTTCGCGCCCCGCGGGCGCGGCGCGGGCAGCTTCGCGTACTCCGCAAACGCGCTCGCGCGGTTCACCTCCTCGCCGAAGAGCTTCCGGTTGTAGCGTTTGCGGTTTTCGTCCCACAGCTCGGTGTGCATGACCTCGCCCTCGATCCGCCCCTCCGTAACCACGGTGAAGCTGTGGTCGCCGAGCCCCGTGCCGTCCTTGTCGAATACCGTCACGACGACGGTATAATCCCCGACCTCCGCAGGCGGCGCGAAGCCCGTGACCACCGTCTTGTATTCGCCGTTTTCGTCCGCTTCGATGTCCTCTTCACAGTGCCTGTACACCTCCTTGCCCTCGTGATAGACCTCGACGATCACGGTGAGATCGTCCTTTTCGAAGTCGTCCACGCCGATTTCGAGCTGATAGTTGCCGCCCTCCTTCACGGGATCGGGATTGGTCTTGATGCCCGTTACCCACGGTGCCTCCCCGCCGCCCTCTATGTAGAACGTGATCGTTTCGGTGTTCGAATACTTGTTGAACCGCGCGTGGTCCACGGCATCGTCCCCCGCGTTCGTCCTGTCCGTGTTGTCCCTCTGCCAATGCTCGACGACGTATTTCCCGTCGATTTGAAAGCGGTCGATGCTCGCCTTGAGCACCCTGTCGCGAACCTTCTCGGTTTCGCCTTTCTTGCTGAGGATCACGGCCGCATCCGGATGTTCGCCATCGTTGAACGGCGTGTGCGTGTAGCGCCAGAAGCCCTCCTTGCTCGGGTCGTTTTCGTAATCCGCGTATCCGATGTTGTAGGCAACGAGCTGTCCTTTCTTGTAGATGAGCGCGCCCTTTTCCTTTTCCTCGCCCGACGGCTTCTCGTCCACGACGGCGAAGGCCGCGTTCACGCCCTGCCATTTGGCCGCTTCCGATGCCGATTCGAGATTGCCCGACTCGACATAGGTCTTGACCCCGTTTTCGAGGTACCAGATGTTGAAGCCTCGGATTTTCGATCTGTCCGACGCCGACGAGAACGCGAATTTTGTTCCGGAGATCGTTTCGTTGACGAAGTACACGCGGCCCGCGGCCCGGTCGAAGGCGCAACGGCCCTCTGCCAAGGCTTCGTTCATCCCCTTTGTGAGGTAGAGGTACAGATTCCCGAACTCCGCGTGGCCCGGATAGGGTCCGGTCACGCTGCCGGTCGCCTTCACGACGCCGGTCGCCCCCTGCGGAAACGGCAAGGTGCCGATGATTCCCGCATAGGCTTTCGGATGATTCCCATAGATGAAGCTCGCTCTGTCCGAAGAAAAGTTCACCGAGCTGACCTTCCAACCCGTCGTATGAACCGATACGGATGAGCTCAGGGCGTATTTGCCGGGCAGATTCAATGTGAACTCCGAATTGAGGCCGATCGACGCCGAGGCATAGGGGCAGTTCGCATACGGCCCCTCGAAAACCTCGAGCGGCTGCGCCGCGTAAACCGTCGTCGCCGACGGCGTTTCGATATTCCCCGAATACCTTGTCCACCCGCCGCCCGCGGATTCCTTTTTTACGCTCCAAAGCTTGGGCGCGGGCGGCGCCTCCGCGACCAAGTCCAGCTGCAGGTTGTCTATGTTGGCGAGGTTGTAATAGGTGGCGCGCCGCGTGCTGCTCGGGCTGTAATCGTTTATGGCGATCCCGGTCAGGCTGTGCGGCCCCGGTTCAAGCAGGTATTTGTGCGTGTACCTGCCCGTGCCGCTTCCCGTTTCGTCCCATACCTGCCCGTCGATGAGAAAGTGCGAACCCCTCGTGCCGAGCGAGATCACGATCCAATCGAAGGACAATATGCCGCGTACGCCCGCAGGGACCGTGAAGAGGATGTCGCCTCGGCCCGTGGCGGTAGAGGAGGGGCTGCTCGCAAAGGAAGCCGAAACATTGGGATCGCCCAGATGGTATGTTCCGTCGCCTTTGTAATGGATACGCTCGTCCTCAATCCCGAAAAACCCCGTCGTGGGGCCGCCGTTGAAATCCTCGAAATACGTTTTCTGCACGTACAGGCTTCCGGGCAAAAGTTCGGCATCGGGCACCGCTTTCGCGCTTTCGAATCCGATCGACAGGGGCTGCCCCTCTTTTTCGTCCGCGCCCGCCGCCTCGTATTCGTAGTAATAGGTTTTCTGCGGATCGAGCGTGAAAATGCGCTCTATGCCGCCCGCCGCCGCCCCCGGCGCCTTTTCGATCACCGTCGTCTTTCGGGGCGCGAACCCCGCATCCGTGATCTTTTGCAAAATCGCGCTCGCGAGAGAAGCGGCGCCGGAATCGGACAGCTTCGCGGCGGCGGCCGGCCCGAGTGCGGCCCGGAACCCGGCGCCGTTCGTGCTCCATTTGTCGGTCCCGTCCTCGACGACGATCGCCGTCTTGATATCCTTTGCGTCGTCCGTCAGGAGGCTTGCCGTCGTCCGGGCGAGTATTTGGTCCTCGCTTCTCGGAATTGCGGCGAACTTCAGCTTTTGATCGTTCGCGGGCGGCGGAACGCTGTAGCTGTTCAAATCCCATCCCACCGCATAGAGCGCGTCGCTCGCAAGCGCGTATTCGGACCGTCCGTCGTCATAGCCCATATGGGCCGAATGCGCGTTGAACCGTATTTCGCCCATGTTCATGTTCACGGTGCAAAGTCCGTCCCGCCCCGGTGTGCGGCTGTAGCTGTCGCCCCATCCCGAGCCCAGATCGTTCGCTCCTTTGCCGATTCGCACGTCCACGAGGCCGTTTCCGCTGTCGAAGCCGTACAGGACATCGCTGTATATCCCGTCTTCCCTGTCCGTCTGTATGATTTTTTTGGCCATCCGGTCCGTGTACAGGTCGTACACGAGCAGCGAGAGGCTCTTGTCGCCCGTGCACAGGACCGCATAGGTCATGCGGCCCGCGCCGTTTTTGACGGGAAGCGCATTCGCGGGCACACTTCTTGTGAAACGGCCCGCCCTGTCGAAGAGCATCGCGGTGCCGGGCGTGTCCACGAACAGGGCGCCTGCGGAATCCACACCCGCGCAGCTGTTGTTTTTGTTGTAGGCGACGCCCGAAAGCCGAACCAGCTTCGTCTTTTCCGTGACGGGATCGAAATCCGCCATGTACGCGTTCGGTGCGGTCTGCGTGAAGAAGCGCGCTTTGCCGCCGAAAAGCGCGGACTCACCCGCGATCTCTCCCGAGAAAACGCGCTCCGGGCTTCCCGTCGTACGGTACCTGTAAACGCCGTCCCGGCGCAGGGAATAGATGCTGTTGTTCGCGATGTAATTGTGCTCGCCGAAGACAGAATCGAACGCCCGCACATACGCGCCCGTCTTTTTGTCGAAGAGGAAGGTTTTGCCTTCACTTCCCGCGCGGTACGGATCCCCCGCGCGCGCATTGACGATCAGGTACAGATATTTCTCCGCGTCGTCCTGCCCGATCGCTATGCCGTCGAAGGATTGCGCGTTGGCGACCTCGGTGCGGCCCAACATGTCCGCAAGGGCCTCCGGCGCCCGGACGCTCCATTTCACGGCGTCCGCATATGCGTCATAGGCTGTGATGCAATAGGGCGCGGCGATGCGGGCGCTCGAAGAACCGCCGTTCACAGTGATGTCAAGCGTTCCGCTCACCGCGTAGAGTGCGTCCTCGCCGAGCGCGAAAAGCGACGGCAGAAAGGCGTTCCCTTCGAGATTGCCCCGCGTGCTTTGGAAATCCGAATAGACGCCGCGCGGCGATTTGGGGAGCTTCTTGACCGCGATCCGCGCATCGATGCCCTTCTCGATCAAGGCGCCGTCTATCTCGTTTTGCCGCGCGAGCAGGTTGTTGTATTCCGCATCCGAGGCCGCGAGCAGAAGCAGATCCGCCGACTTCGTGGGTTTCGGCGCGAGCGTCACGACCGGCGCGATGTTGTCCACGACCGTATCGTAAACCGCCGATTCCGCCGTCAGGTAGTCCGCGTCGCTCACGTATTCCTCGAGCGTTTCGTCCGTCCAGATGTCCTTCAGACGCAGCTTGACGCTCACGGGACCCACGCCGGTCTTGCTGAACGCGATCTCCTTGCCCGCCTCGAAGGAAAGCTCCTCGTAGCCCGCGACCCGCTTTGCGTCGGTGAATCCCGCAGGCGCGTCCGCGCCGGGCCACGACACATACCACGCGCGTTCGAGCCGGTCGCCCGGGTCGGATTCCGCCGAATGCGACAGGTCGGTCGCTTCTATCCGCGCGACGTTTGTTCCCTTCTCCCTGAAGAAGGCGGTCGGAAGGAGGATTTCGGGTATGGGCGGCAGATCGGGCACGACCGTGAAGTCCTTCGTGACCGTATCCGTTTGCCCGCGCGTGTCCTCCGCGTAGATCGTGTACGTAAATTCCCTTGTGTCGCCCCACTTCGTCAGGAAGGGGAATGCGAGCTTCGTGAAGTATGCGTCGGAGCTTTCGTCTTTCTCTATGGCGCGGGTCTTGATGTGCGCGCCGTTCACGGGATTTCCGTCCGGGTAAAGCCGCACGGTTTCGCCCGTGGCCTTTTCCGTCAGTTCCATCCACGCGGTCCGCAGCGGATGGTTGGGGTTTGTCGCGATGCTCGCCGACAGCGTCTGCTTGCGGTTTTCCTTCTGCCGCCCGCTCAGCACATCGATGATGGCGGGCGTCCGCAGCACCTCGATCGGCTTCGTGTCCGTGTCGGAATTGCCCTTCAGTCCGATCCTGAGCGTGACGTCATAATCGCCCGCGGTCGGCCACGCGATGCGCGCGTCCGTGTAGACGCCCTCGTAATTCGTCACGACCTGCGCACCGGAGGCGGGGGAGGGCTTGAATCCGTGCGTCGCCTTGAATTTGTTGTAGGCGGCATCGGCGGAGTACAGTTTTCCGTCAACGGCGTAGACGCTTTGATCTTGGGCGATGACGGCATGGCCCTCGTAGACGGTGGGCGGCAGCGCGAGCACCGCCGTCAGGCGCACGTCGGGGTCGCCGTTTTGCGCCTCTTCCTCTTCGACGGGCGGCTTTTCGCCTTCGTATATCTTGATCCGCTTCGTGTCCGTATCGCTCCTGCCGTCCGTCGTCGTGACGGTGAGGCGGTATTCGAACTCGCCGGTCCGCTTCGCCTTCTCGCTCTTCCTGCCGCCGCTGTTTTGGCCCCTGCCCCTTCCGGGCCACGTCGCGACGGGGCTCCACGCCGTCTTGCCGACCTCGCGCATGTGGAGCTCCGCCGCCCGAACGGTGAGATCGGCGCCGACCTCGGAGATGTCCGCGGCCGTGTATGCGTCGCCGAGCTTGGCGGAGGCCGGCAGGTCGAGGATCGCATCGAGCGTATCGTCCGGAATCTCGATCCGCTCCGTAAGCTCGTACTCGAAGATGACGGGCAGGAACCAGAGGTAGCCCTCCACGTTCGGGCTGTACTGCTCGCTCGCGGGGTCGAGCAGGTTCATCGCCTCGATGAGCTCCTGCGTCGGGCTGCCGAGGAGGGCGTAGATCTTCTGTTTGCCGCCGTCCTCTTTGAGCATGTTTTTCACATTGTACGCCGTGCTTTCGGCGAAGGTCGCCGTGTAGGTCACGGTGAGCCGGCCGTTCGCGGGGATGTAGGTTTCCGCGCCCGAAACGGAAAAGGGGTTTGCGCGGTGGTTGTTATAGTTGCGATTATAATCGGATCTGCCGGACTCCGTGTAAGCCGTCGGATTCCAGAGATAGACCTGCGGCTTTTCAAAGTCGAAGTTGCTTCCGCTGTAGGTGTACACCTTCACGTTCCGCGCGTTTCGCGGCAGCTCGAAAGCCGCGCCGTAGGACTGCGTGCCGCCGGGCGCCCAGCCCTTCTGCCAGGCCCCGGCGCTGTTCTTCCAGAGAAAGGTGACACCCGTGTCGAGCCTGTAATAGGTCGTCGTCTTTTCCGTCGTCGCCGAGAACGCCGTCTGCGGCAGCAGCGAGAAGAGCAGCGCGAGGATGAGGATGGCCGAAAGCGTTCGGCCCTTGGTGAAAGAGATGTTCATAATCGATTCGGCGCGGCAAAACTTCCCCGCAGCCGAGCTTCCCTCCTTTCATCGCCGCCCGGGGTCTGCGTCCCGGCGGCCTTGGAACAATGCTACAGATTGTTCGGAATCAAAAGCGTGACGTCCTTGTCGATCGGCTGCACGGCGATGTAGTCGAAGTCGGGGAAGGCTTTGCGATCGTCCCAAATCGAGACAACCTCTTCGCCCCGGTGCGTTCCCGCGTGAACCTCCGCTATGATCCTGCGGTCCTTGATCAAAAAGCCTTCCACGCCCTTATAGCCCACGACGAGAATTTCCTCGTCCACGAGGTTGCGCGTTTTCTTCATCCGATACGGATACCCCTCAAAAACCTCGTAGTGGAGCACGGGCTCTTCTAACATATTGAACATCGCATCGTCAAGGACCTCGGAGATCGGTCTTTTGGAGGAGGAAGTTTCCATGACGTCATCGAGCGGACTGATATCCCCCTCCGGCACCTCCGCAAGCCTCTCCGCCGGCGTCTTTTCGGACGCATCCGCGAGATCGGGCAGGCGTCGCGCATCCGCGTTCACGAGCCTGTGGATCACCGTTGCGGCCTCGGCCCGCGTGAGCGTTTCCGCGGGCCGGAAGCTTCCGTCCGGATAGCCCGTGAGCAGACCGAGCGCCGTCGCTTTCACGATATCGTACTCGTGCGGCGCGTCCCATTCGACGTCCGTGATCCTTTCCCGCACCGCGTCGTAGTCGAAATCGGCGGCGTCGCCGAGTATCCCGCTCAGCACGAGGGCCATATATTCACGCGGGATCGCGCGGGAAAGATCCGCATTCGCGATCTCGCGGCGGGCGTAAAAACCGGCTTCGAGCGCGGCTTCATGGTAGGGCAGGGCCCATTCCCCGCCGTTGCCGACGCCGGGGTCCTCGCCCGTCGCCGCGATGCAGGCCATCTTGATGAACTCTCCGTAGGTCACATGCTCTGCGGGTCTGAAGCTGCCGTCGGGAAAGCCCTCGATCACGCCCGCCTCGCTCATGGCGGATATGGCCTCGCAGGCCCAGCTTCCCTCCCGCACGTCGCTGTACCCGGCGCCGGCCGCCGCGACCGGCGCGGCGGCGGTCAAAACGGCAACCAACAGGACGGCAACCGGCAGGATGGCAACCGAACCGGCGCCGGCCGGTCCGCTCGAAAAAAAACACTTCTTCATCGATCTGACTCCTTCCTTGAAATTGATATAAATATAATTTATTCTTATTATACCATTAAAATCCATATTGTCAAGGGAGAAATTGTAAAAAAATAAACTGCCCCGCGGCAAGGCCACGGGGCAGTGAAACCCGTTTTGCGCAATAAAAGAGCGACAAGCTTGCGCTGTCGCCCTCATAAGTGTTCAATTCGCCAAAACGGATCGCGCCCCGCGCCCGGCGTCAGTACTTGTCGTCGCTCCGCAGGGATAGGAGGCTGTCCGCGGAATCGCCGCGCAGCTTCTCCGCGCGCAGCTGCCGGAACTCGCCTCGGTCCGCGCCGCCGCGCACATGGAAACGGCTTACGACGTCGTTCAACACGGCGGACTGCGCCGACATCTCCTCGGCCGACGCCGCCGTTTCCTCCGCCGTGGCGGAGTTCGCCTGCACCACGGCGGAGAGCCGCGCGATGGCGCTGCTGATTTCCGCCATGGATTCGCTCTGCCGCAGCGACGCCTCGTGCAACTTTTCGATGGATTCCGCGTTCTTGTCCGAGATGGTGCCGACGGCCTGCAGGCTCTCGTTGACCTTCGCGACGATCGCGTTGCCCTCCGCCACGCTCTGCGAGCTGCTGTCGATGAGCGCCGCGGTTTCCTTCGCCGCGTCCGCCGACTTGGAGGCGAGGTTGCGCACCTCATCCGCGACGACCGCAAAGCCTTTGCCGTGCTGCCCCGCGCGCGCCGCTTCCACGGCCGCGTTCAAAGCCAGAATATTCGTCTGGAAGGCGATGTCGTCGATGACCTTGATCACCTTTGAAATGCTCTGCGATTTTTCATCGATATCGCGCATGGCGCCCAGCATCTGCTGCATCTTGTCCGTGCATTCGCCCATCAGGTGCTCGGAATCGCGCACATCCTTCAATGTGTCGGTCGCCGTGCGCGTGTTCGCCTCCGCCATGTTCTGCAGCAAGGTCACGTTGGCGGTGAACTCCTCGATCGTGGCGGCCTGCTCGCCGGCGCCCGTGGCCAGTGTCTGCGACGCCTGTGCGACCTGCTGCGAGCCTGCGGCAACCTGAGAAGCCGATATGTGTATCTCGCCGAGGGCTTTGTTGAGGTTGTCGCTCATTTCCCGCAGCGCCGCGCCGAGGGCGTCGTCGCCGCCCAAGGCCCGGATTTCTCTCGTGAGATCGCCCGAAGCGATCGTCGAAAGATTGTCCGCCACGGACTGCATGTGTTCGATCATGCGCCGCAGACTCATCATGCTCGTGCCGAGCTCGTCCCGATAGACCGAATTGTCGATGATGCTCTGTTTCAGCGCGGAATCGACGTCCAGCTTGCCGTGCTCCGCCATCTGGTCCAGCAGGGACCGGATGAAACCCATCGGCCTTCCGATGAGGCCCGCCATCATGAAAGCGAGGAATACGGACACGAGGGCGACCGCGGCCATGACGGCGATCAGGATGCCGGCGGCGATGCGGAAGAGCGCGGCGTTGGAGGTCGCTTTCTCCTCCGCGAGCTTCGCGTTCAAGGCAAATGCCTCGTCCATGTATCCCGACACCTCGGCGCCCAGGTCATCGACCTTCTTGAGCGCCGCAGGTATGGCCGTCTGGCTGCCCGACGCGACGGCGTCTAAGGCGTTCGCTTTTATCTCGGCGAAATCCCGGTAGTACATTTGGTCTATCTTATCGTACAGAGCCTGCTCATCCTCGTTGGAAATGCAGGATTTGTATTCCAGAAACGCCTCGTCGAAAAGGTCTTCTTTTTCATGCAGACTCACTTTCTCGGCGGCGGCGAAGCCCGCATCCACAGTGCGGAAGATGGCCATGTTGCTGATGGATATGCGCTGCGAGGCCAGCGTGTCGTACATGGTGGCAAGATCCTCCATGGCCATCGTGTTTCCCCTGTACATCTCCTCGTCCGCGCTCTGCAAGAAGGCCATACCGACGATGCCCACGACCCCGATGACGACAGAGAGAATCACAACGATGAAAAACACCAACAGCAGCTTCGCTTTTAGCCTCAAGTTTTTAAATCCGTTCATTTTGCCCTTTCTCCGCACAGGTCCCTCAATCGATGGTGTCCACCGAGTCGCCGGTCTCTTCTCCTTCCGTCTCTGCGGTCTGCGCATCCGCAGGCAGAAGCCGCGTCAGGTATTCGCGCAGATTCTGCAGCTCGCGCCCGTAGCGCGCCCAGTCGCCGCTCCGCTGCGCCTCCTCCGCCCGTTCAAAGGCGTCGTTCGCCTGCAGGATGAGCTCGTCCGGCGTCATGACGTCGATCTGCGCGCCCGTGCTGCCGCCGCGGTCGCCGTCCTCGGACGAAGCGCCTTGGCCGAAGAGGGAATCGAGCGCCGCGCTCAGCGTGGATTCGTAAGCGATGCGGTCGCCGTAGGCCACGATGACCCTGCGCACCTCCGGCATGCTCGAGCTCGCCGCCGCCAAATATACGGGCTCCACGTACACGAGCGACTGCTCGATCGGGATCACGAAGAGGTTGCCGCGCGTATAAGCCGACCCCGAATTCTTCCATAGCGAGAATTCCTTGGCAATCGTATCGTTCTGGTCGATCTGCGCCTCGATCTGCTCCGGCCCGTAGACCAGCTTGCTCTTGGGCAACTGATACAGCACGAGCTCGCCGTAGTGCGCGCCGTCGTTGCGCGCGACGAGAAGGCCCGTTATGTTCTTCTTGTCCCTGGGCGTGTAGGGTATGGAATTGATGAATTCCACGTCGGATTCGCCGGGCAGCTTCATGATGTAATACTGCGGCGTCATCGGCTCGGACTCGGGCCCGCCCAGAAGCTCCTTCGAAATGTCCCACAGGTCCTCGCCCTGATAGAACACGGGGACCTCGTTCACGTGGTAGCGCCTGTACACATTCGCCTGAATGTTCAGCATCAGGCTCGGGTAGCGGATGTGGTTCTGCAGCGACGCGGGCATGTCCTCAAAGGGCTTGAACAGCTTGGGGTAGATCTTCATGAAGGTGTTCGCGATGGGATCCTCGTCGTCCACCAGATAGTAATTCGTGTCGCCGTTGTAGGCGTCGATCACCACCTTGACGGAATTTCGGATGTAGTTGACGTCGCCCGTCAATTCCCTGAAGGGCTCCGAATAGGGGTAATAGGTGCTCGTCGTATAGGCGTCTATGATCCAGTAGAGCTTGCCGTCCGCCACCACGATGTAGGGATCCTGGTCGTAGCTCAGATAGGGCATGATCTCCTGCACGCGCTGCTTCACGTTCCGGTTGATGAGGATGCGCGAATCGCTGTGGATGTTCGTGGACACGAGCAATTTCAAGCTCTGTTCGCGTATGGCGAACAGACTGCGGGAGAGGAGGCCCAGCTTGATGCCCGCCGTGCCCTCATAGGTCGTGAGCGCGTTCGTGTCGCCGCTCGGGTAGTCGAACTCCTGCTCGTCGGTATTGACGAGGACGTAGTTGTTCGTCAGCTCCCCGAAGTAGATCTCCGGCCGCGTGATGTCGATCTCCTCAACGGACGAAACGGGCGGGATGTCCCGGATCATGATGTCCGGCTGTCCGCTGGCCGTCACCTTGTCCACGCGCGACAGCGTGATGCCGTAGCCGTGCGTGTATTTCAGATACCTGTTGATCCACGACGGGTCGATCTTTTCCTCATCGACTTCCCGCGCCGAGAGGAAGGTCTGCGTATAGGCGCCGTTGACCATGTAGCGGTCCACGTCCACATCGAAGAAGGAGTAGTAGAGCCGCAGGGTCTGCGTGTTGTTGTAGAACTGCTTGGCCGGCGAATAGTCGTTGATGCGGATGTTCGCGAAGGTTTCCGCGTTGTTCTGAATGTCCTCCGCCGTGAGCGTGTTGTCCGCCGCGAATGCCTTGGTTTGGACGTCCTGCAGATCGTAGGCGTTCTGCGTGTAGGCGATGCTGTTCGCGATGTATTTCGACTCCTTGTTGAGCTCGTCCGGCGACACGATGAAGTTCTGCACGAGAAAGGCCGCGCCCGTGCCGATGGCGCCGACCGCGATCATGATGACGGGCAGGCTGAGCACCGTCTTGTACTTCCTGCGCTTGACGCCGATCGCGAACGAGATTGCGGCCAAGAGCGCCAGCACGATCTCCGCGCGGTACATCCAGAGCGTGACGTTGATGTCCGTGAAACCCGCGCCGAAGAGCGCGCCCGTGTCCGAATACAGCAGGTCGTACTGGCGCAGGAAGAAGTTCGCGCTGACCATCAGGAAGAAGAGGACGCCGAGCACGATGACCTGTTTGGAAGCTATAGACAATATTTCCATTAAATTGGCCGTCGTCGGGCGCGAGGCGGGCGCCGCCCGTTTCGCGCCGCCCGGCGCGCCGCTGATTCCGAGCTGTTTCAAAATCGTCGCCACAACCTTGCTGATCGTGTCCGCATAGGGTCCGTTTCCGCCGTAAGCGCCGGAGGAATAGGGGGATTCCTCCCCGTCGTCCGCATCGTCCGCGGCGGTGCTCTCGAACAGCTTGGGCTTGCAGACGTTGAGCAGCAGGAAATAGAACACGACGGTCAGCACGACGAAGGCGATGATCACGCTGATCATGATTTCGTTCAGCTGCGTGATGAAGCGAAGCTTGAAAACGTAGAAGGCCACATCCAGATCGAAGATCGGATCGCTGATCCCGAAGTTCGTGCTGTTCGTGAATTTGAGTATTTCAAACCACAGCCCGGAAACCGACAGGTAGGTGATGAATCCCGACGCGAGCATCGAAAGGACGAGCGACAGGAGCTTCAGCGCCTTGGGGGCGATCAGGGGCGGCTCTGCGGCGACGACCTTTTTCAGGTAGCCCCTCTTGATGAACATCAGATAGATGTAGGCCAGCGCCGTCAATACGATGAATAAAGGCACGCCGATCTGTATTTGCGTGATCAGCTTCTTCAGAAACACGCTCGTGTAACCCAGCTCCCTGAACCACAGGAAATCCGTGATGAATCCCACGAGGGCCACGCAGAGGCCGATCAGGACCAACAGGACCACGAGCGCCGTGATGGCGATCATTTTGCTCTTTTTCAAACTGCTTCCTCCTTTTTGTTCTTGCCTGTTGCCGGTCCGCCGCCGGCGCGGCGTCCGGTTTGCGCCGCCTCACAGGGCACGAACGCGCGGCGCGCCGGCTTGCGGCGAACCCTTAACGAAATTTTTTCACGAGCGCGACCAGCGCCGCCCGCGCTTCGGCCGGCAGAGCGTCGCGTCCGCCTTTGAATTCCTCGAGCGAATCGAGGTATTCCACGCGTCCCTCCAGTTGCTTTTGCAACAGGCCGATGTAGCCGTCGTCCGCAAAATTCGGCGCGAATCCGGGCACATCCATGGTCAGCATCTCGGAAAGCGGGCCGAAGTTCTTGAAGCCGGCCGTTTCATCGACGATGGCCTCGAGAATCTCGATCGTGGTTTCCTTCGGAATTTTCTTGTCCAGAAAATGCCCCGTGTTGATGATGTAACAGGCGACGCCCCTATGTTCGAACAGGTATTTGAACTTCTCGTAGTCCTGCACGAGGGGGTAGGTTCTGAACGGATTTGCGTAAGGCTCGAACACGAGGGCGTCCTTGTCCACGCCCTCCGCCAGCTTTTCGGCCGTCGTCCGCTTCGTCGCGAGGCAGGCGCCCATGACGGAGGCCAGCACCGGGTCCTCGAGCTTCACGACCGGCGGCAATGAATGGTCCTTCATGAGCCAGACGATGGAATTGATGGGTTCGTCCATCTTGTCCACGCGGTTCGCGGCCCAGAGCTTGGACTTGATGGCTCTGCCGTTGCCGTTTCGGATGTCCTCGGTGACGATGACCTTTTTCCCGTCCGCGTCGATGGTCGCGCCGCAGTTTTGCACCGTGATCAGGAACTGATTGTCGCCGGAGGTCAGCGGGTAATCCTGCGTCTTGTCGAAGTAGGAGGGTTCCAGCGCGACGGTTGAACCGTTTTCCGACGAGATGATGTAGGCGTCGTCGTGCAGGACCGTCACGTCGTACTTGCCGGCGTGCTTCGCGTGGGTCAGCGTGGATTTGCCCGATCCCGAGAGGCCGAACACGCCCAGCACGTGCGCCTTGCCGTCTTTTTTCACCATGCGCTTCAGACCGCCGTGGCAGGAGGCGTAGCCGTTCCTGTTCGCGATGCCCCAGGCCAGCGTGAGCGTACCCTTCTTGTGCTCGCCGAAATACCGCATGCCGAGCAGACAGGCGCAGTTGTGCTCCGGATCGAAGTAGGCGAGGCCGTTCGGGAATTTCGGATGCTTGTAATCCGGATCCGAAACGATGTAGATGTCGGGCTCGTCGCCGATGGGCTTCGATTTGGCGTACATGTCGTCGTAGAAGGGGTTGACGTACTGGAAGTTCAAGAGCCAGTTGTAGAGCGTGTTTTCGTAGGTTTCGGGAATCAGGAGATTCGCGCGTATGATGAAATCCGCGTCGAGGCCGATGTATGCCTGCGTGTGGTACATCTTCTTGTAGCGCGTGCGGAACATCGCTTCCCGCAGCACCTCGGCGATCTCGCCCTCGTTCACGCCCTTTTCGCCGAGGATGACCCGCGCGCCCGCGAAGCGTCCGACCGTTTCGCCGTCGTTGAACAGCAATATCTTCGCGCCGGCCGGGATGCCGATCTCCT
>JAISNR010000011.1 GCA_031276135.1 Eubacteriales Family XIII. Incertae Sedis bacterium
GAACAGGATCAGCAGGGGCATGCCGTTTGCGGCCGCCGCCTTCTTTTCTTCATTGTGAAGCTTTTGTGCGTTTTCCATTCGTAAACTCCTTCCGGCCGCCGCGCGCGGCCACGCATCCGTGCGCCTGATATTTATTTGATATCATTATGATATCAAAATGTACGGCGTGCGTCAAGCGGTTTTTCAAAAAAACGTGGATGCTTTGCCGACAATTTGATATAATGCCATTGCAGGAAAGCGGGGAGGGCTAAGGAACGGTTCAAAAATAAAGTGTGCGGCCGGGGCGCAAAGAGGCAAGCTCAATGTGCGGGCTATTTTTTGAACTCTTCCCAAGGATGTATCTCGGCGCAAAAGGCGGCTCGCGCGCCGATGGGAAAGGAGAGAGGCGTATGGAATGGATTCCGCTTTTATTGTTGTTCGGCATATGGAACTTGCTGTCGAACGTATGGCTCGCGCTCATCGTATGCGGCGGCACAGCCCTGATCGGCATTCTGCTGATTTTGAAACCGTTCCGGCCAAAGCCGCGCAGAATTGCCATAACAGCGCTCGCGGCGGTGCTCGTCGCGACGGTCGCTTCCGTTGCCGGGCCGCGGGTCTATGAGAACAGCCTTGTGAAAATCGGCGACGGCGACATGGAAATCGAGCTCGACGATTATAGGCCTTTCGGCAACAACTTCAACTCCCGGCGCGGAAGCACCCTCGCGAAAACGACGGACGAACCGTCGACGCTTTCTTTTGCGGACAACCTGCCGCGCCTCGACGGGGCGACCGCGCTCTATCCGCTGTACGCCGCGTTCGTCCGGGCGGTCTACCCGACGGGGGATCGCTATCGTCCGTATGATCCCTTGGAGGGTACGCAGGCCGAAGGGGAGCGATTCACCTTGGCAGCGTGCAGTCGGACCTCCGGCGCGTTCGCCAATCTGCTGGACGGTCACGCCGATGTGATTTTCCTCATGGACGTGTCCGAAGCGCAGGCCGCGCAGGCGCGGGACCGCGGCCTAAAGCTCGAAATGACGCCCATCGGACGCGAGGCCTTTGTTTTCATCGTCAACGCCAAGAACAGGGTGGAAAGCCTTTCGCAGGACGAAATTCGCGGGATTTACTCCGGCGAAATAACGAACTGGCGCGAGCTCGGCGGCGCGAACGGCAAAATCGAAGCCTATCAACGCCCGGAGAATTCCGGCAGCCAGACGGCTCTGCAGAAGATCATGGGCGATGTTCCCATCATCGAGCCGAAAGAGGAAGAGATACAATCGTTCATGGGCGGCGTGTACAACGCCGTCGCGGATTACAAAAACCACAGAAACGCGCTGGGTTACTCGTTCCGCTTCTACATCGAAACGATGCTGAACGACGCCGAGCTTGGGAAGGTCAAGCTGCTCTCCGTCGATGGCGTCGCTCCGACCGTCGAAACGATCGCGGACGGAAGCTATCCCTTCACGGACGCCTTCTGCGCGATTACGGTGTCCAACCGTCCGCCGGCGACCGACGCGGACAGGGCAAGGGCGGAAAACGCGCGGAAGCTGATCGACTGGATCCTCTCCGCGCAGGGGCGCGAACTTGTGGAAAAAACGGGATATGTACCTTTGAGCTGACGGCATTTTCCGGCGCGAACGCTGCGGCGAACCCCGTTGCGGGCTCGCGTTTGCGCAACGTCCGAAAGCCAAACAAAATATGATAAATTTGGAAAATCAACCGGAGGAAGCGGAGATGGCCTTGGGTGAAACGATACTCGTGGTGGACGACGAACGGGAAATCGCCGATTTGATCGCCCTGTATTTGCGCAACGAAAACCTTACCGTCCACGCATTCCATACCGCGAGAGAGGCAATCGAATGCATCGACGGCGCCGACATCGATCTCGCCGTTTTGGACATCATGCTGCCGGACATGGACGGGCTTTCCCTCTGCCGGAGGATCCGGACCGAACACACATACCCGATCATCATGCTCACGGCGAAGGACGCGGAGGTGGACATGATCACGGGCCTCGCCCTCGGCGCGGACGACTACATGACGAAGCCGTTCCGCCCCTTGGAGCTCGTCGCGCGCGTGAAAGCGCAGCTGCGCCGATACAAAAGGTACAATGAGGCGATGAAACGGCCGGGCGGCGTCATCGCGCACGCCGGCCTCGTCATCGACGCCGATACGCACGCGTGCTTCTTGGACGGGCGGCCCCTGTCCCTCACGCCCACGGAGTTTTCGATCCTGCGGATCCTCTGCGAGAACAAGGGGAGCGTCGTCGGTTCGGAGCGGCTTTTTCATGAGATATGGGGCGACGAATACTACAGCAAGAGCAACAACACGATCACCGTGCACGTCCGGCATCTGCGCGAGAAGATGAACGATACCGCCGACAAGCCGAGGTATATCAAGACGGTATGGGGGATAGGGTACAAAATTGAAGCGTGAAGGCAAGGGGAAGGCCGATTATTCGATGTTCCGGCGCAAAATACTCCTGCAATCCGCCCTCATGATGACGGCGGCGTTTGCCGCGATCGCTTGGCTGTATCTGTTCGTGTGGCGCGGGAATGTGGGCGACCGTTTGGTCCGGCTGTTCCGGTCGGCGTTTGGAATGAGCCGCGACGGGGCGCTGCGGCTGTACCATTTCGTTTTCCGCGAAAACTTCAACATATTCTTCCTCGGGGCGGTCGCCGTCGTGTTTTTCATCCTGCTCGGGCTTTTCCTGAGGCGATTCACGCGGTATTTCGATTCGATCAACGGCGGGATTGACGCGCTGATCGACGACGACGGAAGCGAGATCGAGCTGCCGCCGGAGATGGCGGCCGTCGAAGGGAAGCTGAACACCGTCCGCCTGACGCTTGAACGGCGCGCGCGGGAAACGCGGCTTGCCGAGCGGCGCAAGAACGACTTGGTCCTGTATCTGGCCCATGACATCCGCACGCCCTTGACTTCCGTCATCGGCTATTTGAGCCTGCTCGACGAAAGCCCCGACCTGCCCGCCGCGCAAAGGGCGAAGCATGTGCGCGTCGCGCTCGACAAGGCGCACCGGCTCGAACGGCTGACCGACGAGTTCTTCGAGATTGCGCGCTTCCATTCCGGCGCGATTGAACTCTCAAAGGAAACGATAGACCTGTATTATATGCTTTTGCAGATATGCGACGAATTTTACCCGCAGACGAGCGCGCGCGGGAATCGGATACGGATTCGCGCCGACGAGGATTTGACGGTATGCGGCGACCCCGACAAGCTGGCGCGGGTATTCAACAACATATTGAAAAACGCGGCCGCGTACAGCGACGAAAACAGCGAGATCGAGATCGCGGCGGGCCTGTCCGGGGATACGGTGTCCGTCGTTTTCACGAACAGCGGCGCCATTCCGCGGGACAAGCTGTCGGTCATCTTTGAGAAGTTCCGCCGCTTGGACGGCGCCCGGCCGACCGGCACGGGCGGCGCGGGGCTCGGGCTGGCAATCGCAAAGGAGATCGTCGTCCTGCACGGCGGAAACATCTTCGCGGAAAGCCGCGACAATCGAACGACGTTTACGGTGGAGCTCCCCGCCGGCCCGGGCATCGCCGATCCACCGGCCCCGGACGGGCGAAACCGCGCAACACAAAACAAACCTTGACACAATCGGTTTCATTCCCGAACGGCTCCGAACAGAGCGCATCTTTTGTATGGCGGGAGTTTACGCTGTGTTTAAAGTCCGCCTGCCTTTAAATCCGTTTGAAAACCGTATACTGAACACATGGGCCGCTTTGCGTCGCCACAAACAAGTGTGAAAATCCCATTTTCACACTTGTTTGGGTGTTTTGGGCATGAATCCGCCCGGCGTGCAGACATTTCGCGGGATGGGGTGGGGGGCGGTTCTTGGGTTGCAACCTTAATAAATCATTAAGGAAATCTCCGCGTTTTCTTAGGAATTCGACAATCGAATATTAAAAAACGGCCCGTTCTTTTTCGGTAGAATCATTGCCAAGAGAACGGTTTTTTATTTTCAGCCGCTTGTTTCGCAACAGGTTGCGGGCGAAGAAAAGGATCGACGCGGATATTCCGGTCGGAGGCGAGGCGGCGCTTTTTGAAAAGACGGGAAATCATATGCGAATAACGGTTTTTGATTGCGCCGGGGATGAGCGGGAGTTGTTTGCGCGCCGCGCCGAAGCGCAGGGGGTGGACTTGAAACTTGTGAATGAACCCATATCCGCCGGAAACGCGCGTCTTAGCTGCGGAAGCCGGTGCATAAGCGTCAGCCACAGGGCGCCGCTGTGCGAATTCGTTTTGCGGGAGCTCAAGACCGGCGGCGTGGAGCTTGTGACGACAAGAAGCATCGGAACGGATCATGTGGATTTGTCCGCTGCGGACAAGCTGGGCATACGAGTCGAAAGCATTGCGTATTCGCCCGACGGCGTTGCGGATTATGCCGTCATGCTGATCCTCATGGCGCTCCGAAACGCCAAAGGCATGCTGGGACGCGCGGAAACCGGGGATTTTTCGCTTGACTGCGCCAGAAGTCCCGATCTTCGCGAAATGACCGTGGGCGTGGTCGGCGCCGGACGCATCGGGCAAGGGGTGATCGCAAGGCTGCGGGCCTTCGGTTGCCGCATTTCGGCTTACGGAAACGCGAACGCCGGGGAAACGCTCCGCGCGTCCTTTGACGAATGGATCGGGCAATGCGATGTGCTCACCTTCCATCTGCCGTTGACCGCGCGGACAAGGCATATCCTGAACGGGCGGAATATGCGGCAGGTAAAGGACGGCGCCTATATCGTCAACACCGGACGCGGCGGACTCATCGAAACAGAGGCGCTTTTGACCGCCCTGAAGGCCGGAAAACTCCGAGGCGCCGCGCTGGATGTCGTGGAAGGGGAGGAAGATATTTTTTACGGCGGGCATCGCGGCGAAAGAATCGAAAAAGGGGTTTTTTCGGAGCTTTGCAAAATGTCGAACGTAATCATAACGCCGCACGCGGCCTTTTACACTCGGCGCGCTTTGATTGAAACGGTGGAGAACACAATTTTGAAATGTTTGGAATACGAAGGGAGCAAAAAATGGACAGGCTGAAAGTTGTCGTTCTGTTTGGCGGTTGTTCGGAAGAACACGATATCTCCGTAAAATCCGCAAAAGAGATCATTGCATGTATGGATACGGATAAATATGATGTGTATCCCATTTATATAAGCAAAACGGGGGAATGGACGCTCCGCAAACAGGCGGAATACGCGGCGGACGCTTCCGAACGCGCGCAAGCCGTCATTTCTCCGGACAAAAGCGCTCACGGCATTCTCGTATCGGGGAAGGACGGATGCGGGAAGATTTATATCGACGCGGTGTTTCCCGCCATGCACGGAAGGATGGGGGAGGATGGCCGGATACAAGGGCTTTTGGAGATGTCGGGCATTCCGTATGTCGGCTGCGGCGTCGAAAGCTCCGTTCTTGCCATGGACAAGTCGCTGGCCTATTTGGTCGCGCGAAACGCCGGCGTGGCAACGCCCGAATTTTGCGTTCTGCACGATCGATGCGCGGCGGAGGCGGCGCGTTTCGCATACCCCGTGTTTGTAAAGCCGGCCCGTTCCGGCTCGTCGTTCGGCGTCAGCAAGGTGGGCGGCGCGGCGGAATTGGACGCGGCCGTGGAACTTGCGCGGCGCTATGATCGCAAGGTGCTGATCGAGGAGGCCGTTTCGGGATATGAGGTCGGCTGTGCGATCATGGGAAACGGAGAGGATCTCTTGGTTGGGGAAGTGGACAGGATTCTGCTGTCGGACGGATTTTTCAGGATTCATCAGGAGGCGCATCCCGATGAGGGATCCGAAAACGCGACCGTAACCGTGCCTGCGGACATTCCGAAGGAAACGGGCGAACGCGTCAAGGGGATCGCGAAGAGGCTGTACCGCGCGCTCGGTTGCGGCGGTCTTGCGCGCGTCGATCTGTTCTTGCGGGAAAACGGCGATATCGTTTTGAATGAAGTGAATACGATGCCGGGATGCACCTCCTACAGCAGGTATCCCAAGATGATGGCCGCCGCCGGCATTTCCATGTCCGATTGGATCGACAGGGTGATCGCCTTGGCGATTGCGAGGCGATTGGCGTGAAAAACGCGCGTCCATCGCCGATTTTGACGCCGAATTTGGAGGCAGATCGGGGGTTTTCATATGCATAAAGGTTTCGTCTATCTCGATGAGGCGATCCCGGGTGTACGCTGGGACGCAAAATACGCGACTTGGGACAATTTCACGGGGGCGCCGGTTCCGGGCTATACCGTAAACCGGATCATCGGAAGCAAGGAGATGGCAAGCGCTCTGCGCGGCGTGAAGCGGAAGGCGGAGGAACTGGGATACGGGCTGCTCTTATGGGACGGATACCGCCCCCGGCGCGCGGTGACGCATTTCCTGCGATGGGCGGAGCGCGCCGAAAACGACGAAAGCAAATCGCGATACTATCCGAACATTGACAAAAAAAGCATGCTGTCCCTTGGATATATCGCGGCAAAATCCGGTCACAGCCGAGGCGGCGCCATCGACCTTACGCTGTATCGCCTGGGCACGAACGAACTCCTTCCCATGGGCGGCTGCTTCGATCTGATGGATCGGCGGTCGCATCACGGCGCGGTCGGGATTTCCGCCGCCGAAGCGGAAAACCGAAGAAATCTGAAACGTCTTATGGAGGCGTTTGGGTTTGCGCCCTACGCATATGAATGGTGGCATTATTCTTTGATCGATGAACCGTTTCCCAATACGTATTTTGATTTTCGGGTGCCGTGAGAGCGGCTTTGCTTCGCTGTGGAAAGGGAGGCGCGTGCATGCGCGGAGGGGCGCACAAGAGAAAACGCAATGCGGGTTGTGCGATTTTGGCGCTGCTGTGCGTTCTCGCGGCGGTTTTGGGCGTATGTTCGCTCTCCGGCGAACGCCGGGCGGAAGCGCCTTCCGAGGGGAATCGTTCGGCGTCCGGCGCGCCCCGGGATTCCCGACCCGGGCGGAGCGCGTCCGAGGGATACCGGGTGCCGCCGGATTTGTCCGTCGGCAGTGCAAATGCCATTCTCCTGCGGGTGGCGAACGGAGAGGCGTTGTTTTGCAAAAACAGCGATGCGAGGATGTATCCGGCGTCCCTGTCAAAGATGATGACGGCCATCGTGGCGCTGGAGCATTTGGAAGATTTGGACGAAAGAATTGTGTTGCAAGACAAGGGGGATTTTTATTATATCGCGCGGGCTTCGGTCGCGGGGTATTTGCCGGGAGAGGAAGTCCGCGCGATCGACCTGCTGTACGGTCTGCTCCTGCCGTCCGGCGCGGAGTGCGCCATCGGGCTGGCGGAGCGCGTGGCGGGCGACGAAAGCGCGTTTGCGGATTTGATGAACGACAAAGCCCGTGAGCTCGGGATGCGCGGCACGCACTTTGTCAACGCCACCGGACTGCACGATGACGCGCATTATTCCACGGCGCGGGACATGGCTGTCTTGCTCCGGTACGCAATCGAAAACGACACGTTCCTCGAGATTTTCACATCCGCTCGGTACGCGTCCCCTCCCACCGACATGCACGCGGACGGCATCGCGTATCACAGCACGCTGTTTGCGGAGATCGGCGACGCGCGCTTCGACGGCGGCGCCATACTGGGAGGCAAGACGGGCTACACGGAGCAGGCGGGCCAATGCCTCGCGAGCTTGGCGGAAAAATACGGCGAGAAATTTATTCTCGTGACCTGCGGCGCGCCGGAAGGCGACGAAACGCACAAACCGCGCATCGACGACGCGTTTGCGGTGTATGGCGCGATAGAGGCAGCGGATTGAAGATCGGCATCACAACTCGTCGAGCGCGGCGTCGATGTTCGCGAGCAGGCGTTCGACGCCCGCGATGAGCGCGCCCGTTTCCGCGTTCACCTTGCCGAGATCCCCGGCCTTCGCGGCCATCTCGAGCGCTTCCGCCTCGTCGCCGAGCGCCTTCGCGCCGATGTTTCGGCAGCTGCCCTTGATCCCGTGCACGGCGATCGTGTAGTCGTTCAGGCCGTCCGCCTCGCAGGGTTTGATCCTGTCGAGCAGCTCCGGCATGCTTTTCACGAAGGAGCGCAGGATCGTGTTGTAGATGCTCTCCTTGCCGCCGAAGCGCCGCAGGGCGTCCGCGATGTCGAGCCCTTCGATCCGGCGCTCCGAGAGGGGCGTCTTGGGTGCCGGGGCCGCTTTCGTTTCGTTCTCCCTCTTTTCGTCGAGCGCGGCGCCGGCCGCCGCCGTGCCGTCGTTCGCCGGGAGGACGCCGGCCGCCGCTTTGTCCGCCGCCGCGCGGTAGGCTTCTTCGCGCGCCGCGTCCCTTACCCACGCGTTCAGCGCGACGTCCATCTTCATGATGTCGATGGGTTTGGACAGAAAATCCTGAAAGCCGTGCGCTTTGAACATATCGTCGTTTCCCGTCAGCGCGTTCGCGGTGAGCGCGATGATGGGCACGGTGTTCGCATAATCCGTTCCGATTTCCTCGCGTATGACGCGCACGGCCTCGATGCCGTCCATTTCGGGCATCATGTGGTCCATGAAGATCAGATCGTAGCGCGGATTTCCCTCCCGGATCAGCTTCACGGCCTCGCGTCCGCTGCTCACGCAGTCCACGGTCAGCCCGTAGGGCAACAGGATGCCCTTCGCGACGTCGAGATTCGTGACGACATCGTCGACCACGAGGACGCGGGCGTAGGGCATCTGCGTCAATATGAGATTCTTGCTGCGCTTGTTGCGTTCGAGGTTGTAGTTGAACGACATCAGGTTTTGCATCGTGGCGCGGTCGATGACCGCGTCGCTTACGAGGCCCTGCCGCATGTCGGCCGTGAACGCGCTGCCCTTCCCGTAGGCGCTTTCCACCGCTATGCGCCCGCCCATCATCTCGACGAGGTTCTTGCAGATGGACAGACCGAGCCCCGTCCCCTCGATGTGACGGTTGCTCGTCATGTCGAGCTTGTTGTACTCGGTGAACAGACGACCGAGATCTTCCTCGCGTATGCCGATGCCCGTATCGCTGATTCTGCACGTCAGCCAAAACGCGTCGCCGTCGCGCCGGCCTTTCAGGGACAGCGTGACCTTGCCCTCCCGCGTGTATTTGAACGCGTTGGAGAGGAGGTTGTTCAAGACCTGTTTGATGCGCAGTTCGTCGCCGAAAAGCCGAACGGGCAGATCGTCCGCGAGTTCCAGCGAAAATTCGATGGGCTTGCTGCCGATGCGTACGATGTTCAGACTCACCGTATCAGTGATCATGCTGTGGAGGTCGTATTCTGCCGGAACCATCTCAAAACGCCCGGATTCTATCTTCGAGATGTCGAGGAGATCGTTGATGATGCCGAGCAGCGTATTCCCTGAATTTTGCATTTTCGCCAAATTTTCCAAGGTATCGATTGGCAGATCCTTGCGCATTTCCAGCTCTCCGAGGCCGATGATGGCGTTCAGAGGCGTGCGGATTTCGTGCGAAACGCCGGCGAGGAACTCGGACTTGGCCTTCATCGCGTCGGTGGCCTTCTGCTTCTCTTCGCGGTATATGAGCATCTGAAAAACCAGAACAAAGCCGATGAAGAGGCCGGAGGTGAGTATGGTCTGCAATATGTCGATATACCTTTGATAATCCGTCAGAACGGGAAACAGTTCGGGATAAAAGGCGTTCGTCAGGTAGCAGGCGAGGATCACGGCGATCTGGAGTACGACGAGGAGCGCGAGGGCCCTGCCCTGTGCCAGCATGAAGCACAGCGTGATACCGAGCACAAAATGGGCGGCCATGCCGCCGTTTGTGCCGCCCGTCACATAGAAGAGCAGGGGGAAGAGGACGTCGCCGAAAGCGATCACGGCGAGCAGACTTCCGAGCGTGTAGCGCCTGTATTTGTTGAACAGCCACGTGACGGCGACGATGATAGCCATCATGGCGAACATGATGTACACGGCGTAGGCGGACGAGCCTTCGACGATGTGCGCAATCGTCGCGAGCACGACGGCGCAGAAGCCGAATGCGCAGATGAGGTTCAGCATGCGCCCCTGCAAGGGCAGTTCGTCCGAAAAGAGGTAGTGATTTGCGGTTTTCTTCAAAAATCGAATCATGATAGGTTACAGAGGTTAATCAGGTCCTCCCACTTGCGGTCGATGTCGTCTTGAATGCGCTCGATCAGATGCTCGGCGTCCTTTTCGAAGAGATGCTTGAATCGGCCCTGCGCCTTCAGGTATTCGCGGACGGGCAGCTTCTTCTTGGGTTCGTAGTTCAGCACCCATTCGCCCTCGATCACCTCGAAGAGCGGCCACACGCAGGTTTCCACGGCGAGCTTGCAGATCTCCATCAGGTCGGATTTCGCGTAGCGCCAGCCTCTGGGGCAGGGCGCCAGCACGTTGAGGAAGGCGGGGCCTTCGGTGTATACGGCCGTTTCAGCCTTTTTGTGAATGTCTTTGAAATTCCCGATGAACGTGGTCTGCGCCACATAGGGAATGTTGTGGGCCGCCAGGATCTTGGTCAGATCCTTTTTGAACTGGGGTTTGCCGTTCGACTTTGCGCCCGTGGCCGAGGTGGTGGTGTCCGCGTAAATCGGTGTCGAGGAGGAACGCTGTATGCCCGTGTTCATATAGGCTTCGTTGTCGTAGCAGACGTAGACCATGTCCGTGCCGCGCTCCATGGCCCCGGAGAGCGATTGGAAACCGATGTCGTAGGTGCCTCCGTCGCCGCCGAACACGATGAACTTGTAATTTTCCTGCATGCGCCCCTTCTTTTTCAAGGCGTTGTAGGCGGCCTCGACGCCGCTCATCGACGCGGCCGCGTTCTCGAAGGCCGTGTGCAGGAAAGAGTCGTTCCAAGAGGTATAGGGGTAGGTGCAGGTCGAAACCTCGAGGCAGCTCGTGGCGGAGCAGACCACGGCGCGATCCTCGGGGCGGAGCGCCCGCATGACGGCGCGCACGGCGACGGGGCTCCCGCAGCCGGCGCACATGCGATGGCCGGCCACAAAGTGCTCGGGGCGACCTGCGACCTCCTTCAGGCTGTATGCGTTATATGCCATTTTTGTATCTCCTTGGGGTTTCTCCCTATTCCCGAACGCCGTGATAGCGGCAATCGGGCGCCTCTTCGCCGCCCGCCATGCGCGCCAGCTCGTCGAATATCTCGTAAAAATCCTCGACGCGGACGTCCCGCCCGCCGAGGCCGTACACGTAGTTGATCGTGCGAATGCCGTCGGCCTTGCCGTACAGCGCCGCGCGAACCTCCGCGCCGAGCGGTCCGCCGCAGCCTGAGAATCCGTCGCTCTTGTCCATGATGCCGAGTGCCTTGACGCCCGAGAAAGCGCC
>JAISNR010000102.1 GCA_031276135.1 Eubacteriales Family XIII. Incertae Sedis bacterium
TTGATCGTGTTTTGGTCCTCCGATCCGGAATCCACCTCCGGCGTGTACGCCGCGCAGGAGGGGACAATTCGCAGGGAATGGCTCAAGCGCCTGGGCATCCCCACCGTTCACATCGACCCCTATCTCAATTCCACGGCGGCCTTTCTCGGCGGACGCTGGATCTGCCCGAGGCCCGGAACGGACGCGGCCATGGCGCTCGCCATCGCCAACGTGTGGCTGAACGAGGGCCTGTACAACAGGGAATACGTCGAAAAGCGCACGCAGGGCCTTTCCAAATGGGCGGAATATCTGCTGGGCGAAACGGACGGCCTTCCCAAGACGCCCGAATGGCAGGAGGCCGTCACCGGCGTTCCCGCCCGCGTCGTCCGCGCGCTCGCGGAAAGCTGGGGCGCCAAAAAGACCTATCTTTCCTGCGGCGGCCTCACGTCCTTCGGCTCCGCGGGGCGCACGGCCTACGGCACGGAGTGGGCGCGCGCCATGGTCTGCCTGCAGGCGATGCAGGGCTTCGGATTGCCCGGCGTCAACTTCGGCGGCCTCCAGTACGGCACGCCGCTGGATTCGCATTTCTGGTTTCCGGGCTATGCGGAGGGCGGCTTCTCCGGCGATTATTTCGGCTCCGGCGCCGGCGTGCAGGTGTACAACCGCATGCCGCAGTCGCCCTCGCTCAATTCGGAAACGCAGTCCATCCCGCGCCTGCGCCTGCCGGAGGCCATCCTGAACGGCAGCGCCGAAGCCCATGAGCTGTCCAACTATTCCGTGGTCGGCCAGTTTCGAAAGGCGCGCTACCCCGCGCCCGGGCATTCGGAGGTCAGAATGCACTACAAATACGGCGGCTCCTATATCGGCACACAGCCGCACTCGACGCGCTACGTCGACATGCACCGCTCCGACAAACTGGAAACCGTGGTCAGCCAAGCGATCTGGATGGAGGGGGAAACGCGCTTCGCCGACATCATCCTGCCCGCCTGCACGAATTTCGAGCGCTGGGATATCGGCGAATTCGCGAACTGCGGCGGCTATATCGACAAATCGTTCCTGCAAAACAACCACCGCGTGATCTTCGCCCAGCACAAGTGCATCGAACCGCTGGGCGAATCCAAGTCGGATTTCGACATCTTTCAGGGCGTGGCCAACAAGCTGGGCTTGTGGCAGGCGTTCAGCGAGGGCAACACCCTGTACGACTGGACGCGCCGCCATTACGCGGCCTGCGACATGCCCAAGGTCATGAGCTGGCGGGCCTTTCTGAAAAAGGGCTACTATGTGGTTCCGCCCCTGCCCGAGGACCGCCGGGACCCCGTGGGTCTGTCCTGGTTCGCGAAGGGGATCAAAAAGAACACCCCCGAGCTGCCGCCCCTGCCTTCGGAGTATTACGGGCGCTACAACGAGGGGCTGGAAACGCCCTCCGGCAAATTCGAATTCGAGGCGGGGACCCTGAAGCGCTTCGATCCGAACGACAACGAGCGTCTGCCGATCTGCACCTACATCCCCTCGCCGGAGGGCGTGGGATCGGAATTGTACGCGAAGTACAAGCTGCAGCTCATCTCGCCGCACGCCAAGTACAGCTTTCACACCATGGGCGACAGCAAGGATTCCTGCATCAACGACATCGGCGAGCACCGAAAGCTGATCGACGGGTATCATTTCTGGATATTCCGCATGAATCCCGCGGACGCCGCGGCGCGCGGGCTCGCGCGGGACGATTTGGCGGAAGTGTACAACGACCGCGGCAGCGTCATCTGCGCGCTGGACCTTACGGAACGCGTTCCGCGCGGCATCGTGCACTCCTACGAATCCTGCGCGGATTACCGTCCGATCGGCGAGCCGGGCCGCTCCCCCGAGATGCACGGTTGCATCAACAATCTGACGCCCGAGCGCATGATCACCAAGCACGCCCACGGCCTGTCCGTGAATTCCTGCCTGGTCGAAGTCCGAAAATGGGAAGGGGATTTGAGCAAATGGAAACGCTGCGAATGATCGTGGACATCGCGAAATGCGTCGGTTGCTTCAACTGTCTGATGGCCTGCAAGGACGAGCACGTGGGCAACGCGTGGCTGCCCTATACGGACGGCCAGCAGAAGCACGCGCAGAAATGGATCGAGCCGACTCGCCACGAGCGCGGCCGGGCGCCTTATACGGATCTGTGCTACGTGACGCGGCTTTGCAGGCATTGCGACGACGCGCCTTGCGAGAAGGCCTTCCCGGCGGCCGTGCGAAAGCGGAGCGACGGCGTCGTGCTGCTGGACGCGGAGGCGGCGCGCGGCAACAGGGAGTTGCCCGCCGCCTGTCCCTACGGCATGATCTCTTGGAACGAGGCGTTGCAGACCGCCCAGAAGTGTACGCTGTGCGCCCATCTGCTCGACGCCGGGTGGAGGGAACCGCGTTGCGTGCAGGCTTGCCCGCTGCGCGCGCTCAGCATCGTCAAATGCGAGGACGCGGCCTTTGCGGAGATCGCGGAGAACCAAGGTCTGCGCGCGCTCGATGACGGGCCGGGCAAACCGCGCGTGCTGTACAAGAATTTGCATCGCTATACGAGCCTGTTCATCGCGGGCGCGCTCACCTTTATGGACGGCGGCATCGAAAAGGCGGCCGCCGGCGCGAAGGTGCGGCTCTCCGCCGGCGGCGTTCCGCTCGCGGAAGCGGACGCGGACATCTTCGGCGAATTCAAATTCGACGGCATTCCGCGCGACACGGGCGCGTTTCGGATCGACTGCGCGCTGGACGGCTTCAAGGATCTGCGGGCCGAGCTGTCGGTGGGCGGTGAGAGTGTGTGTATGGAACCCCTGCGCTTCGAAAGGGCTTGAAACACGGGAGCGGAACGGGGGGAAGCGGGGCAATATGGAAAAATATCCTAAGATACCGTGCGCGGCGCCGGACGCGCTCCTTGCGGAGGGGTATCGCTTGTGGGAGGCGGCGGGCCTGCCGCCGCCCGGCCCGGATGAGGGCGACGCGGCGGCGGATGCCGCTTTGGCGATGTACGACGGCCCGCATCGGGAGGCGTTCGCCGCCGTCTGTCGGTGCTACCGGCTCTTTCGCGCGCTCCATATGCGGGCGGAGGCATTCCCGGAGGCCGCCACGCTTCTCGGCGACTATTTCTTCGGCGTGTTCTCCTGCTATATGGTCCTGTTCGACAGTCCGCCGCTGATTCGGGCCTTTGCAGGCTGTCTGGCGCGGGACGCGACCGCAGCGGCTGCGGGCGATGCGGACGGCCCGCGCGAAGACGCAATGGAATTTATTTCCATTGCGCGCGAAGCCTTGCCCGCATGATCGGCGCGGCCGGCAAGCTCGATATGCCGCGCGCGGCGGACATCCGCGAAGGGATCGGCGACGAAGCCCTGTACCGAGGACTGCGGACGGCTCTGGCGGCGACGGAAAAGGAGCTCCTGCGGATCTGCGGCGCGGCCGGGGCGGAGCGCATGCGCGGCGACCTCGGGCGGATCGTCGGCGCGGGGGGAAAGCGTCTGCGCCCGACCTTGGCCTATCTCTGCCGGCGCGCGGACGCGGCGCGCGGCGAAGCGCTCCGCGCCGTCCCGCTGCTGTGCATGCTGGAGCTGATGCACAGCGTTTCGCTCATACACGACGACGTGGTGGACGACGCCGCGAAGCGTCGCGGCGTCGCGTCGGTCAACGCCTCGTCCGGCGCGCGCGCGGCGGTGCAGAGCGGGGATTTCCTGCTGGCAAAGGCGATGGAGAAGCTGGAGTGTTATCGCGGGACGGGCGTCAACGAGATGCTGGCGGCGGTTTCCGCCGAGATGTGCCGAGGGGAGCTCTTGCAGCAGCGCGTCCGACACGACGCGGACGCGCAGAGCGAGGCGTTCTATTATGCGCAGATCCGCAGCAAGACCGCGAACTTTTTGTCGGCGAGTTGCCGCGCGGGCGCGCTCGTCGGCGGCCTGTCCGAGGAAGCGGCAAACCGGCTCGGCCTCTTCGGGGATCGCTTCGGTCTGGCATTCCAGATTTTGGACGACGTGCTGGATTTCAAGGCGGAAGAAGCCTTTGGCAGACCCTCGGGGCAGGACATTCGAAACGGCGTATTCACCCTGCCCGCGCTCCTGTGCGGGGACGATGCGGTGCGGCATCTGCTCCCGAAGCGGAACAAGACGCGCCGGGAGATTCGATCGATCGTCGCCCGGGTGCGGCGGACGGGCGCCTTGGAGCGCGCGGCGGACAGGGTCGCGCTGCACTGCGAAGAGGCTTGCGCGGCGCTCGCGCCCCTGCGGGACGGCCCCGCGAAGCGCGCGCTCGCGCGCCTCGCGGAAGCCCTTGCGGAACGGGCGCGCGAGGCGTGAAACGGCAAGTTTAATACAATAAGGAGGATATGGCATGCGGACGACATACCACTTTGCAATGGTGCCGGAGAAGAAGAGCGGACTCGGGACGGTCGTGAAGCTCGGGCTCATAGCCGGCGGCCTGTA
>JAISNR010000103.1 GCA_031276135.1 Eubacteriales Family XIII. Incertae Sedis bacterium
GAAACAACGCACGATCCTTCCGAAAACGCGTCGCGAATATCGCAATCGCGGGAAGATTACCCGAAAGCCATTTTCATCCTTTCCCGAAGCGGAGAAGTGCGAAAGACGGACATCGCCGAGTATGTGGGAGTGTCCAAACCGAGCGTCACGCGCGCGACCGCGGCGCTCTCTTTGAACGGTTGCATCACGACGGACTCAAATCTCTCGGATCGGGCATTCCCGGAGAAAAATCCATGAATCATTGCGGTTTGCTGTTGGACAACAACAAACCGATGCTCGAAATCGCCCGCGCGGAATGGCGCAAGCACGGTATCGGCATCGTGGACGTGAAAGCCGTGAGCGAGGCGATCGAAGAACTGCCGACGAAACCCTACGCGCTGATCATCGTCGTGGCCGATCACGTGGGCGCGGCCATGTGTTCCATGCTCAAAACCCTACTCAAAGATATCAATCAAAACCACTCGAACGCCGCGTCAGTCTTGCCTGCGCCCGGCCGCGCGCCGGCAAAAATGGCGTGGGGTTTGATCAGTAACGCACCATGGGATCCGTAACAAAAAAATTTCTAAATGTTATTGACATGTTCTATTTTTTTTGTTATTATAATTTTGTAATCATTATAAATTTATTTGAGGTACAAACATGAAAACCTCGGAATATTCAAACGAGCAGTTGGATCAAAGAATGCGGAACGCGGGCTTGCGGCCGTCCAGCGCGCGCATACACGTCCTGCGCTATCTGGAGAAGCACCGCAACCATCCCACGGCGGACCGGATCTATAAAGCTCTGCGGCCCGATCTGCCGAGCCTTTCGCGCGCCTCGGTGTACAACAGCCTGGCGGCGCTCGAACGGAGCGGTCTCGTCCGCCCCCTGACGATGGACGGCGATGAGCTGCGGTACGATGCCCACGTCGAGGATCACGGACATTTCTGCTGCGAGCGCTGCGGCGCGATCCACGACTTCCCGCTTGCGCCCTCGGACGCGGCGGCGCTGTGTCCGGACGGCTTTCTGGCGCGCCGCAGGGATGTTCTCGTGTGGGGCCTTTGCCCCGGCTGTGCGGAGGACGGCGCGGACTGCGCGAAATGAAAACAATCCCGATCGCAAAACGCGGACGGGTTTGTTATATAAATTGTTGCAACAATGTTGTTGAGTGTTGAGGAGGAAAAAATTATGGCAAAATATGTATGCAGTGTATGCGGTTACACGCACGAGGGCGATGCACCGCCCGCACAATGCCCGCTCTGCAAGGCGGACGCCTCGAAGTTTGAGAAGAAGGCCGAAGGCGCGTTGGTATGGGCCGACGAGCATCGCATCGGCGTCGCGAAGGATGTTGACGCGGAGGTCCTGCAAGGTCTGCGCGACCACTTCAACGGCGAGTGCTCCGAGGTCGGCATGTATCTGGCCATGAGCCGGCAGGCCGATCGGGAGGGCTATCCCGAGGTGGCGGAAGCCTACAAGCGGATCGCGTTCGAGGAAGCGGAGCACGCGGCCAAGTTCGCGGAGCTTTTGGGCGAGGTCGTATTCGCCGACACGAAGAAGAATCTTCAGCTGCGCGTCGATGCGGAGCACGGCGCCACGGAAGCCAAGAAAAAGATCGCCACGCGCGCCAAGGAGCTCGGCTATGACGCCATCCACGATACCGTTCACGAGATGGCCAAGGACGAGGCGCGGCATGGGTGCGCGTTTAACGGACTCCTGAATCGCTACTTCAAATAAGGTGACGATTGAACCTTCGAACTGTGGCTAAACGAGGCAATCCGGGAGATCGCGCCCGGATTGTTTTTTTGTGCGCGGCGGCCCCGGGCCCGCGTCACGGACGCTTCGCGGCGATCTCCTCGATCCGCTTGAGCCTGTGATGCACGGCGGGCTTCGACATCGGCGGATTCAGCATTTCCCCGAGTTCCGAGAGCGAGGCTTCCGGATGCGCAAGGCGGAGCAAAGCCGTCGCGCGCAGCTTTTCGGGCAGAGCGGAGAGGCCCGCGCCGTCGCGAAGCCCCGCGATGGCGCCGAGCTGTTCTTCGGCCGCCCGCAGCGATTTGTCGAGGTTTGCGTTGTCGCAGTTGCTGATGCGATTCGTCCTGTTCCTGAGCTCTTTGACGATCCGGACGTTTTCGAATTTCAAAAGCTGCCCGTGCGCGCCGAGGATGTTCAGGATGTCCGCGATGTGCCCGGCATTCTTCAGGTAGACGGCGAAGCGTCCCCTGCGCGGCGCGATCCGCGCGCGGATATTCGCAAAGCTGTTGAACAGCCGCCTGAGCTCGTGGGCCAAGCTTTCCGAGGCGCAGACGATTTCGAGATGATAGCCCTTCTCCGGGTCGCTCAGCGTACCCGCGCCGAGAAAGGCGCCGCGCAGATAGGCCTTGCGGCAGCACTTGGTTTTCAGAAGCGCGTCGCAGATTCCCTCGTCCGCGCGGCCGCGTCCGCCGCGCGCGCGCAGAACGCCCGTTTCGCGCAGGATGTACGCCGCGTCCGCGCTCTCATCCATGCTGAGCTCGTAGAGATGGCCTTTTTTTCTGAAATTCGCGCGTCCTCCCACGAACAGGTTCGCGCGCGCGCCGAAACACTCCTTCAGCAGCTTCTTGTAATGCCGCGCCACGGCCGGGTTTTCCGTTGAGAGCGTCAGCCCGGACCCGGCGGATCCGGCGACGCCGCCGGATCCGCCCGCGAGGAGAAAGCCCGCGAGCTCCGCCGACCGGCAACACTGCTTCTCGGGCATTGTGCGCGCGAGTTCGTTTTTCACATCCGATGCGAACGACATCTATCCCACCCCGGCCCGCGCCGCGAGCCCCGCGATCGCATCGGCGATCCGCCCGGAATCGTGCCGTATGTATCCGTTTTTGATCTCGATGAAATCGCCCCGAAGCAGCCGTATGCCGTTTTGCCGCAGATATTCCGCATCCCGTTCGGTCGGAACGACGCGGCGCGCGCCGTCCGAGGCATAGGGCTTCAGCGCGTCCGCGTCCGGGACGCGGTCGTTGGCGATCACGTACTCGATGAGGCCGGCGCCCGTATATTCCGCGAGCCTTTCGACGTGCTCCCTCACGCCGAAGCCGTCCGTTTCCCCGGGTTGCGTCATGACGTTGCACACGTAGACCTTGGCCCCGCGCGAAGCCGACAGCGCCTCCCGCAGACCCCGCGACAGAAAGTTCGGAATGATGCTGGTGAAGAGGCTGCCCGGCCCGATCAGCACCACGTCCGCGTCGGAAACGGCGCGGCACGCGGCGACGGAAGCGTCGGAATCCGACGGCCAGAGGAATACCCGCTTTATGGGCGAAGCCTCCGAAAGGACCACGCGCGGTATCTGCGATTCCCCGAACACCAGATTGCCGTTTTCCAGCTCAGCGCAGAGCCGCACCGCCGCGCTTGTGATCGGTATCACGCGGCCCTGCACCCGCAGGATGTCGCTCATTCGCGAAACGGCTTCTTCAAAATTGCCGTATATCTCATTCAGGGCGGCGATCATCAGGTTGCCCATGCTCTGTCCCGCCAGCCGGCCGTCCTTGAAGCGGTATTTGAGTATCTCCCGCATGGCGTTTTCCTCGTCCGCCAAGGCGAGGAGGCAGCTGCGCACGTCGCCCGGCGGCAGCATGCCGAGGTCCTCGCGCAGTACGCCGGAGTTGCCGCCGTCGTCGGCGACCGTGACGATGGCCGTCAGGAGGCCGTAGCGCTTCTTCAGGCCCCGCAGCAGCACGGAGAGCCCCGTGCCGCCTCCTATGACCGCGATGCGCGGTCCCGGCCTCGGCCGCGCGGACACGGCTACAGATCCCTGTGCACCAGCGTCGTCCGGTAACCCATTTCCGCCAGCGCTTCGTTGAATGCGTTCGCCATCGCAACGGACCTGTGCCTGCCCCCTGTGCAGCCGAACGCCAAATTCAGGCGATACTTGCCCTCCTCCGAGAAATGCGGGATCAGCTCTCCGATGAGCCGCAGGGCGGAATCCCGAAACATCCGGCTCACCGGCGCTTTCATGACGTAGTCCCGCACCCGCTTGCTGTTGCCGGACAGCTCCTTGAGGCTCGGCACATAGAAGGGGTTCGGAATGAAGCGCATGTCGAACACCATATCGACCTCGGCGGGGATGCCGAACTTGTAGCCGAAGGACAGGATGTTGACCCTGAACACATTCTCCGATTGGGGCAAGAAGAGCTTCTTGATTTCGTCGGACAGCGCGGCGGGCTTCATGCGCGAGGTGTCGATGACCACGTCGGCCGCGCGCTTGATGTCGAGCAGACGCTTTCGCTCCAGCGCGATCCCCTCGCGGTTCGAACCGCCGCCGGACAGCGGATGGCTGCGCCTCGTTTCGTTGAAGCGCCGCAGAAGGGCCTCGTCCGAGGCGTCGAGGAACAGTATCCTGTAGGGCCTTCCCGCGCCGTTCAGGGACAGCAGGCTGTTTTTCAGATCGTCGAAAAAGGCGCCGCCGCGGATGTCGATCACGAACACGGCCTGCTCCGGCGCGCGCTTGCCCTGTTCGAGCAGGTCCAGCACATTGCCGATCAGCGACGGCGGCAGGTTGTCGATGCAGTAATATCCGAGATCCTCAAAGCAGTTGAACGCGCTGCTCTTGCCCGCGCCCGACATGCCCGTTACAATTGTGATTTCCATTGTTTTTGCCTTCGTATTCGTATTCGGAATTGCTTTTTGCAATTCCGCCCTTCAAACGACCTCTATGTTCACAACGCGCGCGATGTCCACGCCCGCTTCCCGAATCAGCTCGATCGCGCGCGCGACCTCCCCCACCCTTTTCGGCGAATGCGCGTCGCTGCTGACCGCGAATTTCACCTCCGTGCGCGCCGCCGTCCGCAGACCCTCCGCCGTCAGGGACTTGTGCCGCGCGTTGATCTCGAACAGCGTGTCCGTTTCCGCGCAGGCGCGCGCGACCGCGAACAGGTCCACGGGGCCCTTGTCCCCGGGATGCGTCAGCATCTTGATGTCGTTCGCGTGCAGGGCCCTCTCCGTCATCTCGGTATTTTTGCGCATCAACCGCTTCGAAGAGAAGCCGGCGGCGTCGCTGATCATGTTTTCGGCGTGCAGGAGGCCCAAGGCCAAGGGTTTGCCGCCGAAGGCGCCGTAGTGATAGCCCGCGATCACATAGTCGAACAGCGCGAATTCGGACGGGGACAGGTCGAGCCGGCCGGACGCGTCCACGATGTTCGCTTCGACACCCATGCATATGTCAAGCTCGGGATTTTGCGCCTTGAGCTCCTCGATCTCGCGGCGCATCTCGGCAAAGCGCGAACGCCTGAAGCCGTAGAGGACGTGCCCGGGGCCGTGGTCCGCAATGCCCACGCCGCGCAGCCCGCACCGCGCGGCGGCCCGCACATTGTCCGCAACGCCGCCCGTTCCGTGGGAATAGGTCGTATGCGTATGCCAATCGTACATGAGCTTACAGGTCGTCCCCAATGATGCGCACCTCCGGATGCAGCATGACGCCGAAACGGTCGAACACAATGCTGCGCGCGATCTCCATCAGATCCAGAATCTCCGAAGCCGTCGCGCCGCCTTCGTTCACGATGAAGCCCGCGTGCAGAGGCGAAATGCGCGCACCGCCGCAGGCGAGCCCCGCGAGTCCCGCGTCCGCTATGAGCTTTCCCGCAAAACCGCCCGCAGGACGCTTGAAGAAGCTGCCTGCGCTCGGCAGACGCAGGGGCTGCTTTTCCGCGCGTCTGCGCGCGAATTCGGAGATGCGCGCGCGGATCGCCTCCCCGTCGCCCGGCGCGAGCGCGAAGCAGGCTTCGAGCACGACGCCTCCTTCCGGTTGAAGGAAACTGTTTCTGTAAGAAAATTCCATTTCGTCGCGGCGCAGAGAGCAAACCGCGCCGCCGGCCGGACAAAACACGCGCGCGGACTCGATCACAGCGCCGATCTCGCCCGCATAGGCGCCCGCGTTCATATATACGGCGCCGCCGACGCTGCCCGGAATGCCGTGCGCGAATTCGAGGCCGCTGAGAGCGGCATCCGCGGCTGCGGCCGCGACGGCGGCAAGCGGCGCGCCGCACAGTGCGGCAACGCGGGCGTCCGAAACGCGCACGGCGCGCATATCCGCGCCCGGCTTCACGATCACGCCGCGAAAGCCGCCGTCGCGCACGAGCAGATTGCTTCCCGCGCCCATCACAAAATACGGCAGACCCGCATCCCGCAGCCGCCCAAGCGCCCGCATGAAGCCGGCTTCGTTGCGGGGCGTGAGAAGCAGGTCCGCGCGCCCGCCGGCCCGAAACGAACAGTGCTCGGCCATCGGAGCGTCCGCCAAGACGCTCTCCGTGTCGGGATCCGATTCGAATTCGCGGACAAGCCGCTCCATGTCGCGCATCATACAGTATAAAGCCGCCCCCGCACGGCGCTCGATCCTCGGAACAAAGCTCTCATCGCTTCTATCATATCACAGCTTGCCCCGGCGGGCAAATGAATTTCCGAAAGGCCCGGGGAAGAGAAACGGGGCGGGGCGGGGACGCATGTCCCCGCCCCGCCTCGCGCGCGTCAGGAGCTTTTCGCCGCAGCCCTTTTCTTCTCGGACGCCGTGTCCTGCGCGCCTTCGGCGGCGTCGCGCTCCGGCCATTGCAGGAAGCGCACGTTCTCCGCGATCACCTTGATGGGATAGCGCACGATCCCCTCGGAATCGGTGTAGGTGTCCGTCCGAAGCCTGCCCGTCACGCCCGCCAGAAATCCCTTTCGCAGGTATCTCTCGCACAGCTCGGCGGGATTGCCGAATACGGTCACGCGCAGAAAATCGGCCCGGTCCTCCTTGGCGTGGACATCGTCCACGGCCAGCGTGAACGAGCACAGGCTTCTCCCCTCGTCAAGCCTCCTCAGTTCGGGGTCCTTTGTCAATCGACCGATGATGTTTACGCTGTTCATATTCCTTCTCCTTTCATTTATTGAAATATATAGATTTTACTATGATTATACCATATATTTTTCCATTGTCAATAATTTTTTACAAATATTTTGAGCGCAATCCGCGCATTTTAATAAAAAATTCCGAAAGCTTATAAAAATCTGTTGTCTTTTCCGTCATCTTGGTAGATAATATAAGCAAGTATTCTTTGGGGAGGGGAAACCGCACACATGGACACTGCCATCACGATGAAGGACGCAGGTTTGATCCTATTGGGAATCGGCCTGATCATTCTGGTTTTTTATGCCGCGTATTTGGTCAAGAACCTGTCCGCAACCGTCAAATCCGTCAACAAGATACTCGCGGACGCGGAGGTGATTTCCGAGATTGCCGCGAGGCGCAGCAAGGACGCGGACAAGCTGATCGGCGATGCGGCTGAATCCGTGGGTGATCTGGCCGACGTCATCAAGGGAAACCGAAGCACGATCGCGGCGCTGACGTCCCTCGTCAATGCTTTGGCTTCGCTGAAAAATCTGATTCAAAAGAGCAACAAAAAAGAGGACAGACCGAAATGAAAACCTGTCCGTGCGATCGGCAACCGCAGGAGGGTCGGCGGCATTCCGATGAACAAATCGCATATTGCCGAAAAATTTAAAAAAAGAATTGGGAATTTATTGGAACTCTCTTGACATCCTCTTAAAAGAATGCTATACTGTTCTCGTAAGTCAGTTTTTTCAATGATTGACAACAATAGGGGTGTATTGGACTCGTAGAAAAAGAGAAGAACATCAAGAAAGGGAAAAAAATGAAAGCAACAGGGATTGTAAGAAAAGTTGACGAACTTGGCAGAGTTGTTCTCCCGGTGGAATTGAGGAAAACCTTCGACATCAAGAAAGAGGATCCACTTGAGATTTATGTTGACGGTGACAGCATCATCCTTAAAAAGTACGAACCTGCCTGCATTTTCTGCGGTGACGCGAAGAACACGAGAAGGATCCATGAAAAGGTTGTCTGCGCGAACTGCATTGAGGAAATGAAAGCGCTGTAGCGAAACCGAAATCCATTGCAGAGAACCAAAGTTGCCGAACAAAGCAGGAGGCGCGTGCGCGCCTCCTGCTTTTGATGAGATGCCCGGCAAAGGAGCAGGGCCCGCGCGCCCGGGGCCCTGTTTCATTTCTCCCGCTGCGCGCCTGCGGATGACGCCGGCGAATCTTCGGCTTGGCGCTTTTTGCGCTTGCCGATAACGCGCTTTATATCGTCTTTTTTGTACAGATGGAATTCCGTGCTGAGTTTTTCCGACGAATCGGCCGTCTTTTCCTCCAGAATGAGCCTTACCTTGACCTGATTCATCAGGATGTTGGCATCCACAACCACAGCGGCGGTGTCGTCCTCCGTGATGATGCGGTCCCCGACCTCCGGCATGCCTTTCTTCAAGGTTTGGTATGTATCGTTTTCATATTTCAGGCAACACATGAGCCGGCCGCAGGTCCCGGATATCTTGGTGGGATTCAGCGAAAGATTTTGCATCTTCGCCATCTTGATCGAAACGGGCTCAAAATCCGGCAACCACGAATGGCAACACAGGCTCCTGCCGCAGGCGCCTATGCCGCCCAGCATCTTCGCCTCGTCGCGAACGCCGATCTGACGAAGCTCTATGCGCATCTTGAACACGCCCGCAAGGTCCTTGACGAGTTCGCGAAAATCGACGCGTCCGTCTGCGGTGAAATAAAAAATGATCTTCGTATTGTCGAAGGTATATTCCACATCGATCAGCTTCATATCCAGCTTGTGCTTTTTGATCTTCTCCTGGCATTGCGACATCGCCCGCTCTTTCTTCTTCAGATTGTCGTCATGCCGCAGTATATCCTTCTCGGTGGCCGCGCGCAGGACCTTCTTCAGGGGCGCGACCACATCTCCCGAGGGAATCTCCCGAGTGCAACCCCGCACAAAACCGAACTCCAGCCCGCGCGCGGTTTCGACAATGACCCTGTCGCCGCATTTGAGCTCCAGATTGCCGGGATCGAAATGATAGGTTTTTCCGGTCTGCTTAAAACATACGCCTATTATCTTGGCCATTTTATTCGATTCTCCTGTATTGTTTTACCAAATCCTCCCTTTTCAATCCCCTTAGGACAGCATCTTCAAGATCATGGTTTTGAACGCGTATTTGACGTTCAGGCCGCCGCCGAGGCCGCGCCGCGCCTCCTCCGCGCAATCGATGAAGCGCGACAATTCCGCGCGGCGTTCGCCCGCGCGCGCCGCAAGCAAGGCATCGCGCAGACGGAGTTCCAGCGCGTCCAAAAAATCGCCGGCCGCATCCCGCTCCGTCACCGTGCCGACAAGCCGCGACAGCTCGTAATACGCGCCCCCCGCCGCCAGCTTCAAGGCAAAATCGTCCGCAAGCGTCGCAAAGGCGTCGGATGCAACGCCGGGGGCCGTTTCGAGGCGCACCGAAACGCATCTGGACCGGATCGTGGCGAGCAGCATTTCGGCGTTCGCGGTGAGCAGGAGGACGATGTTGTCGCCGCTCGGCTCCTCCAGCGTTTTCAGGAGCTTGTTTTGGCTCTGCGGCGTCATGCGCTCCGCTTCGTCCACGATCGCGATGATGCGATCGGACGCAAAGGGCTTGCCGCGGAGCCGCGCCTGCAAATCCTCGATCTGCTTTACGCCTATGCTGTTTCCCTCCCGCGCAAGGTACAGCATGTCCTCGTGGTTGCCGTGATTCACCTTGATGCAGGAAAGGCAATGCCCGCAGGGCTTCTCGCCCGCACCCGTGCAATGCACCGCTTTGGCAAAGGCTTCGGCCGCGCGCAACGGATCCGTGCCGCGGCCGCCCTCGAAGATATACGCGTGAAAGAGTTTCCCCCCGCCGGCCGTGGCCATGAAACGCGCGCGGGACGCGGCGCTACAGGGCAACATCTCTTTCGCGCAGGAGCGCGTCCACGCGCTCCGCAATCATCGCGCCGATTTCATCTATGCCCAAGGTCCCGTCGATGCCAACAATCCTGTGCGGATGCTTTTTTTCCAAAGCCAAAAACGCCTTGTAGACCCGTTTGTGATAAGCGATGCTCTCATTCTCGATGCGATCGTTCGCGCGCGCGCTTCGACGGGTTTTGCCCATTCCGGGCTCAAGCTTCAACAGGAAGGTCACATCGGGCATGCAATCGCGCACGGCATAGGCATTGATTCGGTCCACCACCCTCCCCAAGCGGCGCCCGCCGCCCTGGTACGCGATGCTCGAATCCACAAAGCGATCGCAGATCACCGTCCTGCCTGCGGTGAGCGCGGGCAGGATCAACTGCGCAACCATCTGCGCTCTGGCCGCCGCATACAGCATCGCCTCCGCCAGGCAATCCATTTCGGGGTGCGCATTGTCCAGCACAATCTCTCGGATGCGCTCACCTATGGCAGTGCCGCCCGGCTCTCGCAGAGCGACCGCATCGCGTCCGGTTTTCTCCAAATGACGCAGCAACAGCTGTATTTGCGTGGACTTTCCAGAAGAATCCGGTCCCTCCATGCTCACAAACAAACCCTTCCGCATGCGCATCCTAGCCTTTGTACCTGTTGATCACACCATCGCAGAGCTTTTCGAGCAGGACTGCGGCCAAACAGAGCAACGGCGCGCACAACAATATCACAAAGATCAGCTTCAGCGTGAACATTTTGACTTCCCCGTGCATCTTTCGGCAATCGCCGACCCATATTGCCATTGTATCACAGAACGGCAAAAATATATAGAAGCAATGCTGTTCTTTATTTGAATTCCGCTGCAAAAAATCGCAAAAAAAATAAAAAAAGCCGGCGACGACCTATTTTCCCGGGCGGCTGCCCGCCAAGTATCGTCGGCGCAAATGAGCTTAACTTCTGTGTTCGGGATGGGAACAGGTGT
>JAISNR010000191.1 GCA_031276135.1 Eubacteriales Family XIII. Incertae Sedis bacterium
GGAAGCGGCGTGGTCGGGTTCCAGATGGTTGATCACCAGATAGTCCAGCTTGCGGCCGGCGAGGACGTGCTCCACGTTTTGAAGATACTGGCGGCAGACCGCCCAATCCGCGGTGTCAAAGAGCACGGTCTTCTCATCCAGCAGCAGGTAGGAATTGTAGGAAACCCCCACGCCGTCCAGCGGGTGAATGTTCTCAAAGAGTTGCAGCCGGTGGTCGTTGGCCCCCACCCAGTACAGGTCGTCGGTTACTTTTCTTACGCAATGCATTTCAATACCTCCTCGTATTCTGAAGCAAAGCGCGGACCGTCGGCCTGCGCGCTTTGCGCGGTTTGCGTTTGCCGCTCCGGTTTAAAGCTCTATGAATTGATCCTTGCTCTCGCCGCATTCCGGGCAGATCCAGCTGTCGGGCAGGTTCTCGAACACCACGCCCTCCGAGATGCCGCCCTCGGGATCGCCGAGATCCGGGATGTATTCGTAGCCGCAGCCGTTGCAGATGTGCTGCTTCCAGACGGGCGGCAACTTCTTCGGGGTGGAACGCCGCAGTTTCTTCATGGGCGGCGCCGGGGTCTTGGGCTTGCCGTTGTCCAGAGCGGCCGTCAGCAAGGGCAGAATTTCAAGCGCGTCGCCGACTATGCCATAATCGCAGTTCTTGAAGATGGGCGCGTTCGCGTTGTTGTTGATGGCGACGATGGTCGTCGCGTTCTTGATGCCTTTCAGATGCTGGCCCGCGCCGGAGATGCCGCAGGCGATGTAGAGATTGCCGCCGAACTTCTGTCCGGACATGCCGACATAACGGTTGAGCGGGAGATACTTCAGCGTTTCCGCCACGGGACGGGACGAACCGACGGCAGCGCCGGCCTGAAGCGCGAGCGCCTTGACCAGCTCCATGTTCTTCTTGTCGCCTATGCCCTTGCCCGCGCTGACGACGCGTTCGGCCTGCGCGATGGGCGTATCCGGGTCGATGCCCACCGTGAAGTCGTAACCGTCCTTTTTGAGAGCCGCCACGAGGGCCGCCACGCGATCCTTGGGCGAACCTTCCCGCAGGATTTCCTTCTTGCGCTCGCCCGTGATGGCGCCGGCCTTCTTTTTCTTTGAACCCTCGTCCTTGGGCGCTTTGCCGATGAGGTGAGAGGCGATGACGATGCGCTGTATCTCGTTCGTGCCTTCGTAGATCGTGCAAATCTTGGCGTCGCGGTAGGCGCGTTCCACTTCCATGCCCTTGAGATAGCCGTTGCCGCCGAATATCTGGAGCGCGTCGTTGACGATCTCGAGACCGACGTCGGAAGCGTACTGCTTGGCCATGGCGGATTCCATGCCGTAGGGTTCGTGTTTTTCCTTCAACTCGGCGGCGCTGTAGATCAGGAAGCGAGCAGCTCTCAGCTTCGTCGCCATGTCGGCCAGCTTGAAGGAAATGACCTGCTGCCGCGCTATGGGTTTGCCGAACTGTACGCGCTCCTTGGCGTATTCCAGCGCGTTCTCAAAGGCGCCCTGCGCGATGCCCAACGCCTGCGAGGCGATGCCGATGCGGCCGCCGTCCAAGGTCGCCATGGCGATGCGGAAGCCTTCTCCCTCCTTGCCGAGCAGATTTTCCTTGGGGATTTTCACATCGTTGAAGACGAGTTCCGCCGTGGAAGAGGAACGTATGCCAAGCTTGTCGTAATGATCTCCGAAGGTGAAGCCGTCCCAGCCCTTTTCCACGATGAAAGCGCTGATGCCGCGCGTGCCGATGTCCGGCGTCGTCACGGCGAACACCACATAGGTGTCGGCCTTGTCGGCGTTCGTGATGAAGATTTTTCCTCCGTTGAGGATGTAGTGGTCGCCTTCGAGGAAGGCGGTGGTCTCCGTTCCGCTCGCGTCGCTGCCCGCGTTCGGCTCGGTGAGACCGAAAGCGCCGATTTTCTCGCCCTTCGCCAGCGGTATGAGATATTTCTGTTTCTGCGCTTCGTTTCCGTAGGCGAATATGGGCCATGTGCCCAGCGAAACGTGCGCGGAGAGTATGACACCCGTGCCGCCGTCCACGCGGGCGAGTTCCTCCACGGCGATGGCGTAGCTCAGTATGTCGAGACCCGCCCCGCCGTACTCTTTGGGATAGGGAATGCCCATCAGACCCATTTCGCCGAACTTTTTGATGGCGTCCGAAGGAAATCCGTTTTCCTTGTCCAGCAGGAACGCCAGCGGCTTGATTTCCGTCTCCGCGAATTCCCGAACCCTTTTTCGCAGAGCCTCGTGAGCCTCCGTTGTTTTGAACGACATTGAATCAACCTCCTCAAAAAACTTCTCAACCATGACTCGTCGCGCGGACGTTTTCAGCCGAATGTCCTGAAATCCGCGCCGCGCGTCAAGCCTAACACCTCTGAAACCTTTTTCTCCTTTAAACCGGCGAACAGAAGTTCCTGCAGCCGGATAAATTCTCTGTGTACGCGGCAATGCGATTCACCGCCGTTCATGGGGCAGACGAAGTCTTTTTGGAGACAGGCGGTCAAAAGCACCCGCTCCTCGACTGCGGAAAAGACGTCGTAAAGACTGAATTCGTCGAGATCCTTCGTCAGAGCGTAGCCGCCCGCTTTGCCGCGGAAAGCTTGCACAAGTCCGCTTTTTTCGAGTTTTTTCAGTATTTTGTAAGCGAATTGATGCGGGATGTTCTCTTTTCGGCCGATGTCCTCCGCAGTCTTTTTCCCGCCGTCCGCGAGTTCGCGGACGATGCGCACGGCATAGTCGCATTCCTTTGAAATCAGCATACGCACTCTCCTCGTACTTTCAGTATATATATCCGGAGTGAAGCTGTCAAGATTAAAAACAAACTTTCCGGGGCCGTTTTGTCAATTTTTTGTCCTAAATTTGTCATTTGCCGCGGAAACAATAAAAAACCGCATTTTTCGCGAAATCGGTTGTAATTTTCCCTGAATATGCTACAATTACAAATACGAACTGCGAAGCGCCGTTTTCGCATTGTGTCGCGTCCGTTTCCCGCCCCTTTCGCCGCGGGCGGAAAATCCGCCGCGACGTTTTTTCGAGGCGCGCTCACACACTCAATCGCAAAGGAAGGAGATGAGAAACTAAATTGGAAGAAGTAAATTTAGCAATTGCCGCGCCCGGAATGGCTTTGGCGGTCATCGCGCCGGTCGCGGCCGTCGTCGCGCTGATCTTCGCGTACGGACTGTCGTCGTGGATCGGCAAGATGGACGAAGGCAATGACAGAATGAAGGAGATCGCGGGCTATATCAGGGAGGGCGCCATGGCATTCCTCAGACGGGAATACAAGACCATGGCGGTCGTCATCGCGATATTGTTCCTCATACTCGGTTTTGGCATCAACTGGATCACGGCGGCGCTGTACGTGGTCGGCGCGCTCTTTTCCGTGCTGGCCGGATTTTTCGGCATGCATGTGGCGACGAAGGGGAACGTAAGGACCGCGAGCGCCGCGCAGAGCGGCGGCATGAACCGCGCGCTGAAGGTCGCTTTCCGGAGCGGCGCCGTCATGGGGCTGTGCGTCGCGGGACTCGGACTTTTGGGCGTCGGTGGCTTCTTTATCGTTCTGGGCGTCGACGCGGCCTCGGTGATCACGGGCTTCGGGCTCGGCGCCTCGTCGATGGCGCTGTTCGGACGCGTCGGCGGCGGCATCTACACGAAGGCCGCGGATGTGGGCGCGGATCTCGTCGGCAAGGTCGAAGCCGGCATACCGGAGGACGATCCGCGCAATCCGGCCGTAATCGCGGACAATGTGGGAGACAATGTGGGCGACGTCGCCGGAATGGGTTCGGACTTGTTTGAATCCTACGTCGGTTCGATTATTTCCGCCATAACGCTGGCGGTCATCATACCCGTGATCAAACCCGCCTTCGGCGCGGAATTCCCGCTGCCGCCCATGGAGGGTTCGGTGTTTCCGCTCGTGCTTTCGGCCGTCGGCATCATCGCTTCCATCATCGGCATCCTCTGCGTGCGGGGCAGCGAAAACGCGAACCCCGCCTCCGCTCTGAACGCGGGTACCTACATCAGCGGCGCGATCGTGGTCGTGTGTTCTCTAATCATGAGCAACGCGTTCTTCGGCAACTTCAACTGCGCCGTCGCCGTCATCTCGGGTCTTCTGGTGGGCGTGGCGATAGGCAAGATCACGGAAATATATACCTCGGGCGATTATAAATCCGTAAAGAAGATCGCGGAGCAATGCCAAACCGGCCCCGCGACGACGATCATCAGCGGCTTCGGCGTCGGCATGCTCTCGACCGTTTGGCCCATCCTCCTCATCGCGGCGGGCATCCTCATCGCCAACGGCTTCGCGGGGCTTTACGGCATCGCGCTCGCTGCCGTCGGCATGCTTTCGACGACGGGCATGGTGGTCGCGGTGGACGCTTACGGTCCCGTTTCCGACAACGCGGGCGGCATCGCGGAGATGTCGAAACTGCCGAAGGAAGTGCGCGTGATCACGGACAAGCTGGATTCCGTGGGCAACACGACGGCCGCGATCGGCAAGGGCTTCGCGATCGGCTCGGCCGCGCTCACGGCGCTGGCGCTGTTCGCCTCCTATTCGCAGGTGGTCGGACTCGATTCGATCAGCCTGCTGAGCCCCTTGGTCATAGCCGGCCTCTTCATCGGCGCGATGTTGCCCTTCCTGTTCTCCGCGCTGACGATGAATTCCGTCGGCAAGGCGGCCTATCAGATGATAGAAGAAGTGCGGCGGCAGTTCCGCGAGGACGCCGGCATCATGGCGGGAACCTCCAAGCCGGACTACGCGCGCTGTGTGGACATCAGCACGAAAGCCGCGCTGAAGGAGATGATGGCGCCGGGCCTTCTGGCGATCATCGCGCCTCTGGCCGTGGGCATAGGCATGGGCGCGGAGGCGCTCGGCGGCATGCTCGCGGGGGCGCTGGCCTCGGGCGTGCTGGTCGCCATCATGATGGCGAACGCGGGCGGCGCCTGGGACAACGCCAAGAAGCACATCGAGGAGGGCAACTACGGCGGCAAGGGCAGCGAGGCGCATAAGGCCGCTGTCGTCGGCGACACGGTCGGCGATCCCTTCAAGGACACCTCCGGCCCCTCCATCAACATCCTGATCAAGCTCATGACCATCGTGGCGGTCGTGTTCGCTCCGATCTTTCTCGCGGTCAACGGCGGCGGCGGACTGTTCGGCATGTAGAAAATGAAGATAGCGGTTATAGACGGACAGGGCGGCGGCATCGGGCGCAGCATTGTGGAAAGGCTCAAAGCCGCCGTGCCCGAGGCGGAGGTGCTGGCCCTCGGAACGAATGCGACGGCCACCGACCGCATGCTCAAGGCCGGCGCCGACGAGGGCGCCACCGGCGAAAACGCCATCGTCCACAACGTCAAAAACGCGGACATCATCACGGGCGTCATCGCGATCCTGAACGCCAACGCCCTCATGGGCGAGCTCAGCCCGCGGATCGCCGAGGCCATAGGCGCGAGCCCTGCGGCCAAGGTGTTGCTCCCGATCAACCGCTGCGGCATATACGTCGTCAGCGTGCGGGAGGCGCCGCTTTCGGCGCACATCGACAATGCCGTCGCGGTCATCAGGAGCCTGATCGCGGGGAAGTCCGTCTGATTCGCGTGCCCCGCGCCGCGCCGTCGCGCCGCGCGATTTTGCCCGGCCGCGTCCGAATTCTCCGGACGCGGTTTTGTTGTTTTTTCCGCATGCGCGGTTAGGGTTTACTCCACATCCTGCACGAGGTTTTTGATCCAACGGCCCGTCAGGAAGCGGCCGCCGATCAGGAACATCTTGACGAACTCCTCTATGTGCACGAGCAGAACCACATAATGGACGGGCAGGCGGAGCCAAAGCGCGCCGATGAAGGCGAGCGGCACACCGATGAGCCAGACGGCGCCGACCTCCGCGAACATCGCGAATTTCGTGTCGCCGCCGCAGCGCAGCACCCCCGTGATGAGGGCCGCGTTGAAGATCTTTACGACCAGAAACAGGCTGTAGATCATCAATATGAAGCGCGCGTATTCGGCGCCGTCCGGCGTCAGATCAAAGAGTCTTACGATGAAGCGCGACGCCACGAAGAGCAGACCGCCGGCGACGAGGCCGACCGGCACGCAGATCTTCATGATGCGCTTTGCGGTCGCCGCCGCGTCGTCCAAATCGCCGCGCCCGAGCTTTTCGCCCACGATGATCAGCGTGGCTTCCCCGAGGCTGAAACAGGCCAGAATAAACAGGTTCTGTATGGTGTTGCCGGCCTGTATCGCGGCGAAGGCCGTGACGCCGATGCGGCCATAGGCGGCGTTGTACATGGACGAGCCGAGGCCCCACAGCGTTTCGTTCAGCGTCGTCGGCAGCGCGTTGCCCACGATTTTTTTCAGCAAGGGCCTGTTCCACGACATGAATTCCCGCGCCGCGCCGGCGATCCTGTTCCGCTTGCCGAACACGACGAAGAGGACGAGGCACAGTTCCACCGTCCTCGAAATCGCCGTGGCCAACGCCGAACCCCTGACCCCGAGCGCCGGCGCGCCGAAATTGCCGTAGACGAACATGTAGTTGAACAGCGTGTTCAGACCGAACACCACCATGCTGATCTTGAGCGGCAGGCTCGTCTGCTGCGTCGCGCGCAGCGCCGCCGTGAACGGAACGGTGAAGCTGACGGTCAGGAACGCGATCGCGTTGATCCTGACAAAATCGCTGCCGGCCTCGATCACCTCGGGGATGTTCGTGAAGATCCCGAGGATCCGCTCGGGGACGAGCATCACGGGAATGAAGAAGATGAACAGGGACGCGGCGAAGCAGCAGCTCACCGCGACGCCCACCGTCTTGCGTATGTTGTTTAGATCGCGTTTCCCCCAAAACTGCGCCATGAAGGTGGCCGCGCCGCCGGTGAAGCCGAAGATCAGCATCCAGTGCACGAAAAAGATCTGGACGGAGAGTCCGACCGAAGCGAGGGCCGTTTCCCCGAGCCGCCCCACGATCAGATTGTCCACGAGGTTCAGCGAGGATGCGATGAGGCTTTGCAGGGCGATCGGCAGGGCCACGCGCAGAAGCGTCCGCGCCAGACCGTCGCTTTTTTTCTCGTTCATTGTGGGTTCAAGCATAAAATCACACGAGCTTCCTTTTCACCATTTCCGTCAGTATAAACGATGCCACGTCCTCCGCGTAGGTGTGCGGCCCGAAGCCCGCGTCGAAACCCAGCTCCTGCGCCAGCTCGTAGGAAATCCACGGCCCGCCGCAGCACAGCACGATCCTGTCGCGTATCCCTTCGGCCTCAGCGAGCTCCGCCAGATTGGTCAGATTGCTCACGTGCACGTCCTTCTGCGTGACGACCTGCGACACGATGACGGCGTCCGCGTTCAGCTCGATCGCCTTGGCGAGCAGGACCTCGTTCGGCACCTGCGAGCCCAGATTGACCGCCTCTATGCCCTTGTAGCGTTCCAGACCGTAGTGGCCGTGAAAGCCCTTCATGTTCATGATGGCGTCTATGCCGACCGTGTGGGCGTCGGTTCCCGTCGTGGCGCCGACGATCACGACGGTCCGTTTGATGTGCTCGGCGATATAGTCCTGGCAAGCTTCCCGGCTCATGACCTCGACGTCCGCCTTCGCGACCTTTATGCTCGTGAAATCCACCGTGTGCGTGCATTTGCCGTACATGACGAAGAACGTGAAGCCCTGCCCGAGATCCTTCGAAAAGGCCGCTTTCGCCTCGTCGAATCCCATTTTTTTACAGAGTTGCCGCGCCGCCTCGTCGGCCTCCGGGCCGTGGGGAACGGGCAGGGTGAAGGTGAGCTCCGTCATCCCGTCGTTCATCGTGTCGCCGTAAGGCTTCACCCTCGTAAGATCGACCTTCCCCATCGCGATATTTTCCGACATTTATTTCACCCCCCGCATCATCGGTTCGATAAAGGGATTGAAGTAGTCGCCATGCTTCACGACCACGCCCGCAAGCCCCTTGCCGCCCTCTCTCGACCGCTTCACGCCGCCGAACTTGCCCTGCTCGATGGTCAAAAAGAGGCCGTCGTCCTCGATCTGCCGGAGCAGCGCGTCGGCCTCCGACAGCACGCGCTTCGCGCGATTCCGGATGATGCCGTTCTCCTTGAACTCGATCTCGTCCCCGATGTGGCGCGCGTTGTTGAAGATGTACGACGCGTTCTCGATCGACAGGAAGCGATCCTGCAAATGCGGCGTGTGGATGGCCTCCGTCAGCATGCCGAGCAGTTGCAGCGATTGCCCCGACCACACGGCGATCAGGTTGAACAGAGCGTCCTGTATATGCCCTCTGAAGATGTTTCCCGTCATGAACTTCGTGGGCGGCATGTATTTCAGGGCGGCGTTCGGGAAAATCTCCTTCGCCATGACCGCCTGCGCCAGCTCGTACAGGAAGCCGTCCTCGATTTCGGGATCCATCTCGAAGGCGTGTCCGAGGCCCATCTGTTCTTCGGGAATGCCCGCCAGCACCGCGAACTGTTCGTTGATGAACTGCGAAGCCAGCACCGTGTGCGCCTCCTCGAAGGCATCTGCGGTCGTCAGGTAGTTGTCCTCACCCGAATTGAAGATGATGCCGCTGTAGCCGATGATCACGCGCGAGAAGAACTGGTCCACCAGCGTGCGCTGCATGTTGATGTCGCGGAACAGGATGCCGTACAGCGCGTCGTTCAGCAGCACGTCGAGGCGTTCCAGCGCACCCATGGCCGCGATCTCGGGCATGCACATGCCCGAGGAGTAGTTGCAGAGCCGTATGTATCTGCCGACCTCCTCGCCGACCTCGTCCAGCGCCTTGCGCATGATGCGGAAATTCTCCTGCGTGGCGTAGGTGCCGCCGAAGCCCTCCGTCGTCGGGCCGTAGGGCACGTAGTCGAGCAGGCTCTGCGCCGTCGTGCGGATGACCGCGATGATGTCCGCGCCCTGTCTGGCGGCCGCCCGGGCCTGCACCACGTCCTCGTAGATGTTGCCCGTGGCGACGATGACGTAGAGGTAGGGCCGCTTGCCCTCGCCGAGCCTGCCGATGAGCGCCTCGCGTTCCGCGCGCTGCGCCTTGATGCGCGCCAGCGCCTCCCGGACGATGGGCGCAACGGCGCTTTCCGCCTCGCCCGGCGAGGCCGTCGGCAGCTTCAGCGGATCCAGCGTCCCCTGCGCCGTTTCCTCCGCGATCCGCTGCGGCGAAAGCCCTGTGGCGAGCATGGCGCTTCCGAGCCAGTAGGCGCAGCCCCTGTCCAGCAGGCCGGCATCCTTAATGCGATCCACGAATACGTTCGGCAGCGGCGATTCGAGCGCGTCCACGCCGTCGATGCCGAGCAGGCGCGCCACCGTGCGCTCGGTGCTCACGGTCGTGTGCCTGTCGATGAATTCCTGCACCTTGCCCGC
>JAISNR010000064.1 GCA_031276135.1 Eubacteriales Family XIII. Incertae Sedis bacterium
CAGCGGGAAAACGAAGCCGATCGCGTCATGGCGATCCGTCAGATCGTATCCGCCCGTCCTCGCCATCGAAACCGGCGTCCCGCCGTCCAATTCCTTTGCGATTGTCTTGGCGGCCTTCAGGCTGTTTCCGGTTCCGGAAAAACAGAAAACGATGTTTTTCATTTCAAGCTCCGATCTCCTTCACCCGCAGTCAATTTATCGGCGGAGATGTTTTCTGCGGGTTATTCAGCATGCCGGCGAAGTTCTTCTTCCTCTGCGAAGCGGCCTTTGGATTCACGCCAATCCGCGACATCCCGACAATTCCGCGCGGTCGATTTCACTCATTCCCCGATGATCTTCACCAACACGCGCTTGTCGCGCATGCCGTCGAATTCGCCGTAGAAAATTCGCTCCCACGTTCCAAAATCGAGTTTCCCGTCCGTGACGGCGACGACGACCTCCCGCCCCATGACGGAGCGTTTCAGGTGCGCGTCGGCGTTGTCCTCGTAGCCGTTGTGGTCGTATTGGTCATGGGGCTTTTCCGGCGCGAGCTTTTCGAGCCAGCGCTCGAAATCGCGATGCAGGCCGCTCTCGTTGTCGTTGATGAACACGCTCGCGGTGATGTGCATCGCGTTCACAAGGCACAGGCCCTCGCGGATTCCGCTCTCGGCGAGCGCGGCTTCGACCTGCGGCGTGATGTGCACAAAGGCGCGGCGCGTCTTGGTGCGGAAGTGCAATTCCTTGCGGTAAGCTTTCATTGGCGTTTCCTCGCTTTCATCATCTATACCATGAGCATCGCATCCCCGTAGCTGAAAAACCTGTACCCCAGCGTGACGGCTTCCGCATAGGCGCGCAGCACGGCTTCGCGGTCGTAAAAGGCCGACACGAGCATGAGCAACGTGGATTTGGGCAGGTGGAAATTCGTGAGCAGGGCGTCCGTGCACTTGAACGCGTAACCCGGATATATGAAGATGTCCGTGCCGGCGCGGCCCGCCGCGACGCGATAGCCGCCCGCCGCCCGATCGTAAAAAGCCGCGCTCTCCAAGGCGCGCGCCGATGTCGTCCCGACGCAGACCACGCGGCGCTTCTCGGCGATGGCCGCGTTGACCCGCGCGGCGCAGTCCGCGCCGACCTCGTATTCCTCGAGATGCATGGTGTGCTCCTCGACGCGCTCCGCCTTCACGGGGCGAAACGTGCCGGGACCGACGTGCAAGGTCAGGCGCGCCGTGTGCACACCCGCCTCCGATGCGGCGCGAAGCAGTTCCTCCGTGAAGTGCAGACCCGCCGTGGGCGCGGCGACGGAGCCCCATGCGCGCGCATACACCGTCTGGTAGCGCGTCTTGTCCGTTTCGTCGGCCGCGCGGCCGATATAGGGCGGGAGGGGCATCCTGCCGACGGCGGACAGCCTCTCCATGAAATCCCCCGCACAGCGAAACGCGACGAGGCGCAGCCCGTCCGCGAGGCAATCCAGCACCTCCGCCGCGAAGTCGCCGTTCTCCGTGAAGCGCACGACATCCCCCCGCCGCAGACGCTTCCCGGGCCGGGCCATGATCTCCCATGTGTCGCCGCATACGCGCCTGACGAGCAGACACTCCACGCGGGCGCCCGCGCCGTCCGTCCCGGCCCTCTCGCGAACGCCGAAGAGCCGCGCCGGCAACACCTTGGAATCGTTGAGCACAAGGCAATCGCCGGCCTTCAAATAAGTAAGGATATCGTAAAAACGGCGGTGCTCGACGCGGCCCGTGCCGCGATGCAGCACCATGAGGCGTGAGGCGTCGCGCCTGTCCGCCGGATAGCGCGCGATCAGTTCCGCCGGAAGCGCGTAATCGAATTCCCGCAACAACATCCCGTCACCTGATCTGCACACCCGTAAAATACTTCGCCAAGATCTGCCGAAAATCATGGCCCTGTTTGGCCATCTCTATGGCGCTGTCCTGCGGCATCCCCACGCCGTGGCCGTAGCCGTTGCCGGTGAACGTGACGAAGCCGCCCGTCGCCGGTTCGTCCTTCGGCTGTGCGCCGCCGCCCGGCGCGCCCAAAAGCGCGGACGCCCTTACGCTTTCGGCCGCGCCCAGAAGAAATGCGTCCTCTGCCGCAAAAGCGCCGGTTGCGTCGGCGGACAGGACGAACGCGTCGCCCGCAAGCGAGCCGGCGCCGTCCGCGCCCACAGCGAAGATCTCCGGTGCGCGCGGCAGGTCCGGCGCCGCGGTGCCGAGGCTGAAGCGCAGCGATTTGACATTCGACGCGCCGAGCACCGTGCGGATGCGGTTCTTTTCCAAGGAAACGGTTCCCCTGTCGCCGATGATCGTCAGGGTGCTCACGCTTCCGTCCGCGTTCCGCGCGCCGACGGAAACGAGGGCGATCTCGCCCGGATCCTCGCCCGCCGCCAAGAGCAACGTGCGCAACTCGCGGAACGAAAACTGCCGCTCCCATGCGTAGGGCGGCGAATATTCGTCCAAAACACCGCGCAGATAAGGCTCGGCAGAGCCCCAGACATCCTCGGAATTCTGCGTATGGCCGCCGCTGTTCTTAAAATAGTTGCCGCTCACCGGCGCGTCGCCGCGGTAAAGCATCAAGCCGGCCGTGGCGTCCACGGCCGCGATGACCTCATCGTGTTCGTCGGAAGGACCCTTGTACACCTGACAATGCGAACCCGTGCACATGTCAAAGCCGTCGTCCGCGTGCGCGCCCCGCTTCACCCAAGCGTAGCTCCTGGCGGCCACGGCCTGCGCTTTCAGCGCTTCAGCCGGATTTTTGTAACCCATCTCCGAATTCACGACACCGTAGAGGTATTCCTCGATGCTGATTCGGTTGATCACATTAAATGTGTTTCCAATATTGGGACGAAATGATAATCCTCCCCTGTAGGCAACGCCTTCATACGAAATCCGCGCCCCCGACGCATAAGCATAGGGCAACACGCAGGTTCCGGTTCCGATGTCGTCCGAAACGAGCACACCATCCGCGTGGAGCAGTGTGCGCCCGCCGCTTGCGGAAACGGTCAGCTTCGTGTAAGCCGGCAAAGGCATGCCCTCCCGGTAGCCGTCGCCTTCCGGTACTGCCAGAATGAAGCCGTTCGCGGACGCGATCTCACAGGACGCGGGCGCGCCGGCGCCGTAGGCCAAGCCGATGCGCAGGAACGCCCCGGTACCGTCCGCCGCCCGGCTCGCGGGCGCAAGCGCGAAACAGGCGATCGCTGCGAGGCAAAAAACCATGCACTTTACGGCAATCGACCGTCCGAATGACCAAGTTCCCTTCATTGCGGGGAATCCTCCTCCTCAAATATTGAAATCTGCGCATTTTCAGACGCATCGGGCGCTTTCAGCCCGAGATGCAGATAGGCGTCCTTCGATACGACGCGCCCTTTTTGCGTCCTGTGCAGATAGCCCATCTGCATCAGATAGGGCTCGTACACATCCTCGATGGTAACGCGTTCCTCGCCTATGGCGGCCGCAATCGTGTCGATGCCGACGGGTCCGCCGCCGAAGCGATCGATGATCAGCCGCAGGATGTCCCGGTCGAGCCCCTCGAGCCCCTTCTCGTCGATGCCGAGGGATTCCAGCGTGTGCCGCGTGATCCCGATGTCGATCCTTCCGTTGCCCCGCACCTGACAGAAATCCCGCACGCGCTTCAAAAGCCGGTTCGCCACGCGCGGTGTGCCGCGCGAGCGCAGGGCCAGTTCGGTCCGGGAATCCTCGTCTGTCTCGACGCAGAGCAGCTCGGCAGAACGCTTGATGATGCTCTCGAGCTCTCCGGGCCTGTACATCTCGAACTTGCCGATGACGCCGAAGCGGTCGCGCAGGGGCGCCGAAAGCGAGCCGGCCCGCGTGGTGGCGCCGATCAGCGTGAATTTGCCGAGATCGATCCTTATGGAGCGCGCGGAGGGGCCCTTGCCGATGATGATGTCGATCGCGTAATCCTCCATCGCCGAGTACAGCACTTCCTCGACGGAACGGTTCAGCCTGTGTATCTCGTCGATGAACAGCACATCCTTGTCGTTCAGGTTCGTGAGCAGGGCGGCCAAATCGCCGGCCCGCTCTATGGCGGGGCCCGAGGTGATGCGCAGTTCCACGTCGAGCTCATTCGCAATGATGCCCGCAAGCGTCGTCTTTCCGAGGCCCGGCGGCCCGTAGAAGAGCACGTGGTCCAGCGGTTCGTTCCGCATGCGCGCGGCCTCGATGAACACCTTCAGGTTGTCCGTCACGTTCTTCTGGCCGATGTATTCGCCGAGACGCTTGGGTCTGAGGCTCAATTCCGCGAAAGCCTCATCCGCATCGATGCGCCCGCCTGTCATGATTCTGTCGTCGTGATGTTCCATCCGGTCGCCCCCACGCCGCCGCTATATGCGCTTCAACGCCTGCTTGACGTATTCCTCCACGCCGAGGCCGTCGTCCGGCACACCCGCAACCGCGGAAAATGCCTCCGCCCGCGAATAGCCCAGACCGACGAGCGCTTCTGCGGCCTGCGCGCGCGGATCCTCCGCCTGCGCGCCCGTTTCGAGCGAGAGCCGCGCGCCCGCCGCGACGCCGGAATCCGCCGACAGATCCAATTTGTCCTTCAGCTCCAAAATGATGCGCTCTGCGGATTTCTTGCCGATGCCGTTCGCGCGCGTCAGCATGGCCGCGTCGCCGAACACGATCGCCTTCTTGAGCTCGGCCGGCGGCATGGCCGACAGCACGGACATCGCCGCTTTCGCCCCCACGCCGCCGACGGTGAGCAGCTTGCGGAACAGCGAGAGCGATTCCCTGTCGGAAAAGCCGCAGAGGCTCACGTCGTCCTCCTTGACGATCATGGCCGTGTACACCATGACCCGGTCCCCTTCCTTTCGCCGATAGACGTCGCAATTGTCGGGAACGGAAATTTCATAGCCTATGCCGCCGGTTTCTATCACCACGCGCCCGTCGAGCTTTGCGGCCAGCGCGCCGCTGACGCTGTAAATCATCTCGCAATCCCCTTCGTGTGCGCGACGCGCGCGCGATAGGCCGCCGAATGGCCATGGCAGATCGCGGCGGCCAGCGCGTCGGCCGCGTCGTCGGGTTTGGGCGTTTCATCGAGATGCAGGATCGTCCGCACCATCGCCTGCATCTGCACCTTGTCCGCGCGACCGTAACCCGTCAGGCCCTGCTTGATCTGCAAGGGCGTGTACTCGTGGATCGCAAGCCCCGAATTGACGCAGGCCAGCACGGCGGCGCCGCGCGCCTGTCCCACCAAGAGCGCGGTCTTGGCGTTGCTGTTGAAGAACAGCTCCTCGACGGCCGCCGCATCCGGCTCATGCCGCGCGATGACATCCATCAACTCTGCGTAGAGCAACTTCAGCCTCTCGGGCAGCGCCGTGCCTGCGGCCGTCGTGATCGCGCCGTAATCACAGGGCAAAAAACGGCTGCCCCGCATCTCGACGACGCCGTATCCCAGAATCGCGTAGCCCGGATCTATCCCCAATATCTTCATACTTGCAAGTATAGCACACAAACATATGTTTGTCCAATTAAGATCGCAATCAAAGTTCCAATTCCGACGGTTCGTCCTCGTCCTTGATTCTGTACCATTCTTGATCAAGAAAGGAGGTGTCAACCAACTCGTCCGGGCGCAACTTCAAATATTTGCCCTTGCATTCGACGGCGACGGTTCCGTCGGGAAGCAATATCTCGCCGCTCCCCTCGAACAGCTTGCGCGTGTTGCGCGTGAGCCTGCCCACGGCCCGCAGCGTGGCGTCGGTCGGAACGGGCTTTTTGTACCGGATTTCGAGCGAAACGGTCACGCCCCAATTCTCGGGTTCGACGACGCAGATCGTTCTGCCGACGGTTTCATCCAGCACCGCCGCGACCAAACCGCCGTGCACACGACCCGGATAGCTCTGATGCCATTCCTCCGTGCGGAACACCGCAGCCACGTTGCCGTTCTCCAAATCGTAGAAGCGCGTGTTCATGCTGAATTTGTTGCGATCCCCGCAAACGACGCAGCCGCTGCTGTTGTTCTGTTTGTTTACGATTTTGTATTTCATGGCTTCCCACAAGCGAAACAGCAACAAGCGAATGCGCGCTTGTTGCTGCCCAATTTAAGCGAATTCGGCCTGCGCCGCAAATCTCGCCGTTCCCGCATCAAATTCCAATTTACTCTAATATGGAGGCTACGACGCCGGCGCCCACAGTCCTCCCCCCCTCGCGGATGGCGAAGCGCAGGCCCTCCTCGATCGCGATCGGCGTGATCAGCGTGATCGTCATCTGGATGTTGTCCCCCGGCATGCACATCTCCACGCCCTCGGGCAGGGCCAGATC
>JAISNR010000170.1 GCA_031276135.1 Eubacteriales Family XIII. Incertae Sedis bacterium
CACCAACACCAACACCAACAGCACCAGCACCAGCACCCCCCGGCAAGTCCTCCAGGGGGAAAAATCTGGTCTCTCGCTATATATTCGCCATTATCCTTGTGTGGTCGATATTTATCGGCGCCATGCTGTGGTATACCATCAACCGGACCTACAGGACGGCGGAAGAATTCGCCCTGCTTCAGGCCAGAACCGCCTATGACAAGGATATCATCTACCGCCGGTGGGTTTCCGGACTGGGCGGCGTGTATGCGAAAATACGCGACTCCCTGCCGCCCAATCCCTATCTTGCGGATGACGGAACGAGAGATATTCTGGTGGGCCCTGATAAGGTTCCCTATACAAAAGTCAATCCCGCCTACATGACCCGGCTCGTGCATGAAATGGGCGCGCTGACCACGGGCGTTGTCGGGCATATTACCAGCAGGAATCCCATCCGCCCCGGAAACGCGGCCGACGCCTGGGAGTCGGAGGCCTTGTCCCGGATGGAAGCCGACCCTTCTCTGGAGGAAGTCTATGAGGTCCAATCCGTAGACGGGCGGAAGCGGTTACGCTTTATCGACACCTTGGCGGTGGAGGAAAGCTGTATGAGTTGCCATGCCTTTCAAGGGTACAAGGTGGGCGATCAGCGCGGGGGCATCAGCGTGACCGTGCCGATGGCTCCTTTCCTGCTTTCAGCCGATAGAACCGCTTTGGAATTGGTTGTCACGCACTTGGGCATTTGGCTGATGGGCACGGTCATTTTCATGGTCTTCTCGGTGCTGTTGACGCGATATGTCAAGGAACGCGACACCGTTGCGCTGAAGCTGCGCGATCTCGCCGGAGATCTGGAAAATCGCGTCGAAGCCCGGACAAGGGATCTGCTGCTCGCCCGCGAAGCGGCGGAAGCCGCCAACGTCGCCAAAAGCGCGTTCCTTTCCAACATGAGCCACGAAATCCTCACGCCCATGAACGCCATCATCGGCATGACGGGCATCGGCAAGAACGCCGCGGAAGCGGAGCGCAAGGATTATTGTCTGGACAAGATCGACGAGGCTTCCAAACACCTCTTGGGGGTCATCAACGATGTGCTTGACATGTCGAAGATCGAGGCCGGAAAGCTGGAGATTTCTTACTCGGAATGCGATCTTGGGAAGCTGCTGCGGCGCGTGAGCGACGTGTTCGACTTCCGCATAGAGGAAAAGCGCATCGCGTTCAGCGTGTCCGCAGAGGACGGTGTTCCCGAGATCATCGTTTCGGACGAGCAGCGTTTGGCGCAGGTGATCGCGAATTTCCTGTCGAACGCCGTCAAATTCACGCCGGACGCGGGGTCGATCTCCCTGTCGGTTCGCCTCGCGGACGAGGATGCGGAAGGGAATTGCCGGCTTGTATTCACCGTCGCCGACACCGGCATAGGGATTTCGGAGGAGAACCGGGAGCGGCTCTTCCGCCTGTTCGAGCAGGCGGACGGCAGCATTTCCAGAAAATACGGGGGCACGGGCCTTGGCCTTGCGATCTCGAAGCGCATCATCGAGATGCTGGGCGGCGAAGTCCGCGTTGAGAGCGAGGTGGGCAAGGGCTCCCGCTTCATATTCGACATCGTGGCGAAGCGCGGGACGCGGGCCGCGTCCGAACCGGCAGAGCTTAGGGACGCGCCGGGAAGCGCGGCGAATGCGCCCGCAGAGAACGCCGGCGCCGATGTGTTCACGGGCCGCCGCATCCTCGTCGCCGAGGACATAGATGTCAACCGCGAAATCGTGGCCGCGCTTCTCGCCGACACGGGCCTTGCGATCGACATGGCCGAGAACGGCGTCGAGGCCGTGCGGGCCTTTGCGGACGATCCCGCGCGCTACGACCTCATATTCATGGACATTCACATGCCGGAGATGGACGGCTTCAGCGCCGCGCGCGCGATCCGCGCCATGGACGCGCCCCGGGCCAAAAGCATCCCGATCGTGGCCATGACCGCCAACGTGTTCCGCGAGGACATCGAACGCTGCCTCGAAGCGGGCATGAACGCGCACATCGGCAAGCCCATAGACCTCGGCGACATGCTGGATAAGCTGCGCGCGTATCTGCGCTGATCATTCCGGATAGTGTTAACAGGGTTAAAACAATTTCGCGAAGCCGGCCTTTGCGAGGACTTCTCTCATCTCTCGGTGAAATGCGGAATGACGCGGATAGCGCGCTCGGAATTCTTTGATCCATTCGGTGCTCCGTTCCGCGTTTTTTCCCGAACGGATTGCCTCCGCCACTGCAACGATGAGCAGTGCAACCTTATGATAGCTGCTTCTGTACTGCCCTTCGAGAATCGCTTTCACTCGTTTTCTTGTTTCCTCTTGGCACCAATCGAGATAATCTCTTCCTTCTCCCTTGTCGGAAAAACAAGGATGAAATCGCAGAACCCGAACGATTTGATCGGACAATGCATCTTCAGAGCGAACGCCCTGCGCTTCTTGAAGCCGCCGGAGAATTCCCGATGTGCCGTCAAAGTTTTCGCGGAGCAATTCTCTTATACAGTGCGGGATCTCCGGCGTTTTCAAGGATAAAGCGATAAAAAGCGGAAACAATTTTCCCTTCGGGCTGTTCGACCAACCGAGGGATTTATGATCTGCGGCGCATTGTTCCCACACGAATGCATCGTCGCCGGAGAGGAGACGTATGCAATAATAATCCGCATCGTTGTCGGCATTTCTTTCCTTTTGTTCGATCATATATTGCACAGCCTGCCCGATTGCCGCATCGTCTCCGATTTGATGCAAACGAAGAAAATGCGACAGATTCAAAGAGGATCGAAATCCTTCCGTCAAGCCGATGCGAAAAATATCGGGATTGTCGGTTTCCGATGCCAATTCCGCCAATTGATCGGCGATTTCCGCACGAACGGACGACTTCGCGTCAAGCGCTTCCAGTCCGCGCAATGCCCAATCCACGGCCTGTGCACGGTCTCCGGCGTTTTTATGAATTTGAACGAGTTCCCGATAAGTCTGAGGGTATTTTTCGCCGTGTTCTTCCGCAAAAGCGGATAAGGCCGCCGTACCGCCCCGAAACAATACGCTGTCGATCAGCAAGCGCGTTTTTTCGGGACGGCGCCACTGCTGCTCCGGCAGGGTGGCGCAGAAGCCGTACCATTCTGCCGCAAAAGCATCTCGATCCGGCAGGGGTTCATCGACGATTTTCAAGATCGCTTGCAGGTCAAGGGCGGAAGCGGAAATCGCCATAAGATCCAACAATTTTTTGTTTCGTGCCGTACCGCGCAATACCCATAGCGCGGCGAAGGCGTAATACAGCGATACTTCGGACAGTTCCAAATCGATCAAACCGGCCTCAAACAAATCCGCAAAGGAAATGTCGTCATCGCGATATTCATTGGCGAACACGATCGAAAACAGCGAATCAAAGGCTTGCAACGCCGTTTCGTATTGCCGACGATACATCAGCGCGATGGATTTCAGCAGACATTCCTTCGCTTTTTCGCCAAAACCGTCATTGTCCCGCAATTCGTATTCGTCTTCCCAATCGCAGTCAAACTCCTCAAATTCGAAGCTTATCCTGAACTTTCCCTGTTCAACATCGGACTTGAGCCGGTGGATTGTCCGCAACAAACCGGAAACGTCCTCCTGCAAAAGCGGATCGTTGCCCGTGGGGTTGGTCGTTCCGTCCTCTGCGAACGCCGTGTCCAATTCGTTCAGGACGGCGGAACGGGCATTCGGCGATACAAAGCGAGCCATAATCAACATGGATCGTTCGGGGTTCTGCGGAGATTGTCGGCATCGCCGTTGAATTTCGTGCAAAAATCTTACGCGGTTCATGGCACCTCCCCGACATTGCGCGCAGATGCGGTCGTTGAATGTATTTTATCGCACGGGATTACAAAACGCAACAAATCTCTTAATATTTAAAAGAATTTATGGTATTATGATTGTATGGCTATAGGGGCCGCGTCACGAAAGCAGGATGTGCGCCGCGATTCCTGATAAATACGAACAGCTCGTCCATATCATGGCACCCATGACGGCGCCCATGCATGCTCTGCGGCGCGCGGGGACGAGCGGCGCGCGGAAGAGCCGCAGCATCGCGGGGCTTGCTAGCGCCAAGACCGCGCCCGTCGCGGGTGCGCCCTTCGGGAAGCAGAACAGCGCGAGCGCGAGGATCGAAAGGAGCCAGAGGGCCGCGAGCAGCCTGTAGAGGCACCGCGCGCGCGTCCTTCCGAGAAGTGCGGGAAGGGTTTTGCGTCCCGCGCGCCCGTCCCGCTCGATGTCGCAGGTGTTGTTCGTCATCATGATCAGTCCGATGCCCACGATGAGCGGCAGGGACAAAGGAAACACGCGCGGGTCCACGCGGCCGGCGAGCGCGGAAAAGGCTGCGGCGGGGATCAGTCCGCCCATGACGCCGCCCGAAACGAGTTCCCCGAGGGGCAGGTATGAAATGGCGCGCTTCCCCGCAGAATACGCGACGACGACGATACAGCCGACGGCGCCGAACAAAAATGTGGGAAGGCCGCCCCGGCATATGGGATATATGCCGAGAAGCGCCGCCGCCCCCATGTAAAAAACACCCAGAAGCAGCGCGTGCCTCGGGTCGATGCGATTGTAGATCAGCACCGCGTCGTCCGGTTCGTCGGAGTTCTCCTTCAGATCGACGCCCTTGACGAAGTCGCAGTAATCGTTGATCGTGTTCACGGACGCCTGAAGCAGCACGGCCGCGCCGAGGAGCAACAGGAATACGAGCGGATCGAAGCGCCCCGCCAAGGCGACGCTGAGCAGACTTCCAAGGAGGACGGGAAACGCGGAGGCGGCCCACGTGTGCGGCGCCGCGAGTCCCACGGCATTTTTGAAGGTCATGCGCTTATAATCCGTCATAACAAAATGATACCACAAAAAGCGAAACCATGTTGTACAAAATCGGAGAAATCGCGGAAATTTTGGGTGTCACGCGGGATACCCTGCGGTATTACGAGAAGCGCGGAATCGTCAAACCCGTGAAGGGCGCGGAAAACGATTACCGCTACTATGACTTTTGGGACGTCAATTTTCTTCTGGACTGCATCTGGTATCGCGCCTATGATTTTTCTCTGGAACAGGTTGCGGATATCTTCAAGATGGAGTCGTATCGCGACATCAGCGACATGTTCCGCAAAAAAGAGGACGAATACCGCGCCGCCATCCGCCGCAACGAACTCCTGCTGGAGCGGTCCGCGCACCAGCGCGCGGAGCTCGCCCGCATCGACCGGCTGCTCGGCCGCTGTGTGCTCGCGATGTGCCCCGAACACATCCTGTACTTCAACCGCTACACGGAGGATTTCGCGAATTCCCCGAAGCTGAACCGCCTGTCGCGCGAATGGCTGGGCTTCATGCCCTTCACGCACCGCTACTTCGAGATCTCGGCGGATGATCTGATGCGCGAGGCCGGCCGCGACTACCGCTGGGGGCTGGAGCTCTCGTCGTATTATGCGGAAAAGCTGAACGTGAAGGTCGCGCCGCCGATCGAGCACAGGCCGTCGGTCCTGTGCGTCCGCTCCGTGTTCAAGAATGTCGGAAAGGGCAACTTCTCCCCGCGCCACCTGCGCTACATGGTCGATTACGCCGGGGACAACGGCCTGTCCGTCTGCGGCGACGCCTCCGGCATCCTGCTCGCGAGCGTGCCGGAGGCCGGGGATTTCGCCGGGTATTTCGAGGCTTGGTTGCCGGTGGAACGCAAAAGCGGTATGCTTGATTTTCGCATTGATATTACGTAATTTACATAGTATAATCGAATTAAACAAAGGACAAAGTGAAGCACAGGGATTTGGTAAAAAAATTGGAAGCAGCCGGTTATCGCGAAGTGAGGAACGGAAATCATGCCATTTACGAAAAAGCGGGATGCCGTCCGGTTCAGGTTCCGAATCACCGTGAAATAAATGAAAATACCGCAAAGGAAATACTGAAACAGGCGGGAATACAATTCCCGCAGTCGACCTGATATGGAGGTGAAAACGGTGGAATACGTTTATCCCGCCAAATTCCACGCCAATAGTGATGGGAGTTATACGATTACGTATCCCGATTTGCCGGGCTGCATCAGTGAGGGCAAATCCGTCGGAAACGCCGTGTATATGGCGCAATCGGCATTGTTTCAATGGATTGACTACTTGAA